>CALGAA010000087.1 GCA_937952445.1 uncultured Bacteroidota bacterium
TTCTAAGGGAGACCGCATTCGAATCGATGACCCCCGCATCGGACCCGTATGGGAAAAGTGCGGCGAGCTGGGCATCCCCGTCTTGATCCATTCTGCCGATCCCAAATCATTCTGGGAACCACACGACAATCAAAATGAGCGATGGCTAGAACTCAAACTGCGGCCCAATCGCAAACGTAGCGATACCGACCCGGCACCCTGGCAGACCATCATCGATGAACAACACAACGTCTTTCGCAAACACAAAAACACCAATTTCATCAACGCTCATCTCGGCTGGTACGCCAATGATCTCGCAAAACTAGGCGAATTGCTCGATGAAATGCCCAACGTCTACACCGAAATCGGTGCAGTCATCGCCGAACTGGGCCGACAACCACGGTTTGCCAAAAAATTCCTGACCAAATACCAGGACCGCGTTATGTTTGGAAAGGACGCCTGGAATCCGGAGGAATACCACACGTATTTCCGGGTGTTGGAATCCGACGATGAATACTTTCCCTACTACAAACGCTACCACGCCTTCTGGAAAATGTACGGTCTGGATCTCGACGATGAAGTGCTGAAAAAGATCTATTACAAAAATGCCTTGAAGGTCATCCCGGGCATTGATCAAAGTTTGTTTAGTGAATAGTAATCAGTGATTGGTAGGAGCTATTAGCTTTCAGCCATAGCGGAGTTTTAGTCTGGGTAAGTGTTGGGGGAAGGAGGTTGCAGTCTGGCATGAGGGGAGCGATCCGCCTTTACCCTTAGGAATGTTGATTTTTGTGAATGCTAAATTTTAAATTCGTGAGTGTGTCTTTTGATTCAATATGGCCATTTTACTCCCTTATCCCGAACTATTCACCACATACAGTCCAAATACGATATATAGCTTTGATTGTCAATATTATATTTGTACAAAATTGAGAAATAATGCAGCCTCATCCTCAGGGCGGAGCCTTCGGTTCCTTCACCGAATGTGGATTTACCACATTCGATCCCAACACCTGCCGTGTCGGGATTACGTTCAGTCATCTCAATTTTGGGTATGTTTGGTATTTGCTTCATGCATCTGCTTCGTTGCGAACCCCTTGAAATAGCCTACTATGTCTGACCTACCCGCCCAAAATGAGGACATTTTGGTTCCCTCATCAAAGATGACTCCTGCATCTTTGGCCTTCGACTTCATTCGGTCAAGCCTCACATCTACATAAAGCAAATACCATGAATAATCCGGGCTAATCTGGTCTTATCGATACATCCTTTCTGATCCAGCAAATTTCTCCCATTTAAGTCAAGGGAATTTCATTTAAACTTTTCCAGCTCAGAACTGTAGCCTGGCTCCGTTTTTGGGTTTCGTCTCCACCGTAGATTAGGTAACTATTTTCTGGTAATGCTCCGGATAAATTTTGAAAGTATTTCAGTGTATCGAAAAAACGAGTATGGATGGTACGGCTGGATTTAATTTCAATAGCTTGAAGTTGTCCTGCACGATTCATGAGCAGGTCTACTTCATGGCTCCCTGAAGCATTCCAAAAATAGTTTTTGGAAGGTAGGTTTCGGTTAATTTGATTTTTTAGAATTTCATTGAGGATAAAATTTTCGAATAATGCTCCCTTTGCGAAGTGTCGCGTCAGATCCTCTGTGGTCCTGATATTTAGGAGGGCACAAGCCAAGCCTACGTCATAGAAGTACAACTTTGGAGATTTTACAATGCGCTTGTTAAAGTTATTGTGATACGGCGGTAATCTGTACACTATGAAACTGGCTTCCAATACGCTAATCCAGCGGTTTATGGTTTTATAGGATACTCCGATTATGTTCCCCATTTCCGATAAATTGACAATCTGACCAATTCGCCCCGAACAGATTTCTATAAATTGCCGGAATTTACTTAAATCGCCAACATTGACCAATTGTCTTACATCCCGCTCTACATAGGTTGCAAGATAATCCCAGAGCCATTGATTGGGATCAAGATTCAGGTCGTATATGCGGGGGTAAAACCCTGTTAATATGTAATCTTCATATTCAGACAATGAAGATGAAGTTTGTTCTAATTCCTCCAGTGACAATGGAAGTAAATTGAAAATCGCCACCCGGCCTGCCAGACTTTGGGTGATGCTTTCCATTAATAGCAAATTCTGTGATCCGGAAATAATAAATTGACCCGCTATTTTACTTTCGTCTGTGATGACCTGTATATAGGAAAGCAAACCAGGCACATGCTGTATTTCATCCAAAATACATCGATCCCCACAATTGGCTAAAAATGACTTCGGGTCATCTAAGGCAAAATTGCGATGCTCGATATCCTCCAGATTGAAGTATGAATAATCCGGAAACAAAGCTTTAATTAAAGTGGATTTACCACTTTGTCTTGGTCCGGTAATCGCCAGGACAGGCATTTTTGTGGCAATTCGAAGTAGATGCTCGCTTATTTTTCTTGGAATCATTTTGCAAATTAGATATTTGAAATCTAATTTGCAAGTATTTAGAACAAAAAGAAGAAAACCGCTTATAGCCAAGACGTCCTGGGTATATCGTGAAAATAATCTGTTAAAAAATTGCGTAGCTAAATAGCTACATATATATTTGTAGCCAAACAGCTACGCAATGAAATCACGAAGAGACCCCTTTCAGGCAATTGCAGATCCCACGAGAAGGGCGATTCTTCTCCTGCTGGCTTCCCAATCCCTCACAGCCGGAGCCATCGCAGCCAATTTTGACACCGCCAGGCCTACGGTATCGCGACACATTCAAATTTTGACGGAATGCGAACTGGTGGAGCCCGAACCCCGGGGAAGGGAAATATATTATCATCTCAATCCTCACAAGATGAAAGCAATAGCAGAATTCCTGGAGCCCTTCCGGCAAATGTGGGATGACCGCTTCAATAGGTTGGAAAACATCATGAAATCGTACAAACCATAGCATTATGAATAAAAGCCACAAAACCCAGGTCCACGCAGAAGAAGGCCGTCAGGAAATATTCATCACCAGGGAATTCGAACTACCCGTGGTGTTACTGTTTAAAGCATATACCGATCCCGACATCCTCGAACAATGGATGGGCACAAAAGTGCACAAACTGGAAAATAAAAACCATGGGAGTTATCATTTTATCACGACCGATCCCCAGGGCAATCAACACGGATTCAATGGGACCATTCACCGGTTCTCACCCAATGAAATTATTATTCGCACGTTTGAAATGGAAGGGGGTGACTTTCCGCCCCAACTCGAATTCCTGACCTTCGAAAAACGGACCGCCACCACCAGTATATTGCAAATCCACATGATCCTCCAATCCGTGGAAACCCGGGATCAGCTGCTTAAGCTTCCATTTAAATATGGAATTAATATGGCACATGACCAACTAGAGGATGTAATGCAACGTCATTTATCAAGCGAATCTTAATACTCTCCATTCAAAATACACCACTATGAAAAAATCAAAAATTATCTATTGGGCAGTAACCGGATTTCTCGCCTTTGGCATGACTGCCGGTGGGGTACAACAATTATTTCAAATAGGAGGCTACGTCGAAATCGTTACCGGTCTGGGCTATCCAAAATATCTGCTAAGTATACTGGGAGCCTGGAAGCTACTGGGCGTGATCGCCATACTGGTTCCCGGATTTTTATTGATCAAAGAATGGGCCTATGCCGGATTTTTCTTCGCCATGTCGGGGGCTGCTATCTCGCATATTACGATGGGTCAGCCATTTGTGGAAGCGATACCCTCACTGGTTTTACTGACGATGACCATTTTATCCTGGTATTTCAGACCCGAAAACCGTCGGCTTGTTTCGATTTGATCTTCGAGCTTGAATGTGATCACCCTGGCTTAATTTCAAATCAGGATTAGTGTGGATACATTCCTTAAAGCCTCCTTCCAACAATACGCCCCATGCCGTCGAAAGGATTGGATGCCACATTCTAAATTACTCAGTTTGGTGTATCTGTCATGCGTACATCATACTTTCCAATATTTTCGGTAATTTGGATACATGACTTTAACCATGTATAAATATGTTTTTGTGATCCTTTGCCTTTTGTGTGCTTCTATGATGTGGGCCCAAAATCCGCACCGGGCCCGGGATTACGGAATTGAAATTGGTGTGATGACGCCAGGTAAAAATAATGCCATCACCGATGTGCCTGGCGTGCAGGTCGGTCATACGACCAAATTGGAAGGGGAAGGGGTCCGTACCGGGGTCACTGCCATTCTTCCGCATAATGGAAATCTATTTCAGGAAAAAGTACCCGCCGCCATCTATGTGGGAAATGGATTTGGGAAACTGGCTGGAATTACCCAGGTGAATGAACTCGGAAACCTGGAAACCCCTATTGTACTGACCAATACCTTGAATGTGGCCACCGCTGTACAAGCGGTTATCACACATACCCTGGAAAGTTCCGGCAATGAAAACGTGCGCTCAGTGAATGCCGTAGTGGGGGAAACCAACGATGGATACCTCAACGATATTCGGGGAATGCACATCACAGAAGCCGATGTTCTGTCGGCCATTTCCACAGCCCACTCCGGACCGGTAGAGGAAGGGAACGTGGGTGCAGGCACCGGTACAATTTGCTTTGGATTCAAGGGTGGTATCGGAACCTCGTCCCGCCAACTTCCAGCCGATTTGGGTGGTTATAGCGTAGGCGTATTGGTCCAATCCAATTTTGGCGGAAATTTGCAAATTGACGGTGTACCAATCGGAGAGGAATTGGGGAAATATTCTTTTCGACAATCAATCAACGAATCAGCCGATGGTTCTTGCATGATCATCGTAGCGACAAATGCCCCGCTAGACCATCGAAACCTAATGCGCCTGGCACGACGATCCATGCTGGGGTTGGGTAAAACAGGTGGCATCGCTTCCAACGGCAGCGGGGATTATGTAATCGCTTTTTCCACCGCTGAAAATTTACGGATTCCTTATTCACCAACAAAATCCGAAGTCCAACAAACCGTTCTCCACAATGATTATATGTCTCCACTCTTCATGGCTGTGATCGAAGCTACCGAGGAAGCTATCATAAATTCATTGTTCGCAGCGCAGACCATGACCGGCCGTGCCGGAAATACAGTGCAAGAATTGCCTTTGGATAAAGTGATTCCTATCCTGAAAAAATACCAGGATGAAAAGTAATCATCGCAATCCATTTCTTACCCATGGAATTAACAAAAACCCCGTCAGGACAGGGATTGTGTTAGAGTTTGAGTAGCAATTGCATGATGGGGTTTTGATGATTCGGAATTTGTGCCCGGCAGGCCATATTGCGGGGGCGGAGTTCGGGGGGTTATTCCGGGCGTTGTGGAATCAGGTCGAGGGCACCTCCGAGGTGCCGTCCACCGTGAGACCCCTCGGATGGGAAAAATGATGATCCCCGGCGAAATAACCTACACTTTTCTCACCCGGATGGCAAAAGCCTTCGCTGGATTGACCGAAATGAGTTGATTGATATCGTCCACGGTAAAACCAACTTCCTTGAGCTTTGGTATCAATTTTTCATGAATGTTCGTGTATGGTACGATTTCCTGTTCTTCTTTTTGTGGATCAAACCATCCGGCATCGCTTGAGATCAGAATATGATCCAGAATTCCATTGTTCTTCGCAAAGACCAATTTTTCCACATAGGAATCAATTGACCCCGTGCCCATTCCATCCAGACTCACCCAACACCCCTGCCGTGCCGCCTGCAAATACATATTCTGGTCCTTTTCACCCTGGGCATGAACCCAGATAAACGCCGAGGGGGACACTCCTTCTTTTTTGAGAATCTCCAGTTGCGGCCACAACCCCACCGCCTCACCGGTGTGGGAAGCAATGGTCAATCCCGTAGCCTTGTGCGTCAAAGCAGCGGCCTTCACCAGTTTTTGATGCATAGCATGCAACGGCTTTTGAGCATCTACCCCGATTTTGATAAACCCCGGTTTGATCCCCGTATCGCCTATGCCATTTTTAAATTCATCGATCCAATCAGCGGCCAGTTGTTCGGCTGATTTATCCATCGCGGACCGTGGAATATATTTGTTCTGTCCTGCCCCATACAAGCCTGTATTGGTAATGATGGAAACCGCTGTGGAGGTCGAAAACTTTTGGAGCAACTTCGGATTGCGACCCAGATATTGTGGCGTCGCGTCTACGAAATATCGGACCCGATACTTACGTAAGTCAAAAACATAGGACAGCATCGTACGCAAAACCTCATCCTCCTCATAATCATCCGGCGTAATCAATCCCGCTCCGATAAAATCCACCAACACATGTTCATGGGTCAACCACGTCATCACAGGTGCAATTTTTTGTTCACCGGTTACGGTCATCACGGATTGCCCCTTCAGAAGACTTCCCAGGCCAATCATCAGCATTAAAAACAATACAACTTTACTCTTCATAGTTGAACTTTGTGTTTATCTTCCATCCGTATTTATTCCACCCACTGACCGTTGATCATCACTCGCGATACTTGCTTCATATTGGAAATGTTTTCGGCTGGATTGGCATTTAGCAGGACGAAATCGGCCAGCTTCCCCACTTCGATACTGCCTATCCGCGAAGCAGATCGAAAATAATGGGCGTTTTTAATGGTCGTAGCCCGGATCACTTCCAAAGGCGTCATGCCTGCTTCGGCCAACAGTTCCATTTCCCGCTGAAGCGTAAAACCAGGATCCGCGTATTCACCCCATGTATGGGAACTTCCTACGATTTCAACTCCCGCCTGATGAGCTTTCCGTACAAATTCCATCATATTTTGAAAAGCCGTCACCTCGTACTCCTCCACGCCTTCCGAGCCTGCTTGTTTCTCAAAAGCAGCTAAGGTCGGCACCAGATAAGTTCGGTTGGACACCATTAATTCGATTAATTTTTGGGTGCGTTCCGAATTGAGATCAATCCCTGACCACAACCTGTATCTCCATTCCCTCCGGGCGTTGCTATTATTAAAAACAGCATCCTGAAACCGGGCTCCCTCCTCAGGGCTTGCCAGGGCCACCCCCAGTGATGTGATGTGTTCAATACCATCCAGTCCGGCCATTATAGCTGAATCTGCGGGAACTAACTCGAGGTGAGCAAAAACAGGAACGCCCGCCAATTTCGCCGCATCCGTCACTGGTTTAAAATATTTCAAAGGCAGACGGAAATAAATCTTGATCCCACTTCCACCATTCCTCACATGTTCGTACACCGTTTCCTGGGCATGTGCAGCGTTTCGGATCAGCACGGCTTGTTGTTTGTACACCCCTGGAAAACCATCCAGGTGAGCTCCGGTTACAAACACTCGCGGCATGGGTTTCTGAGAAAAAAATAACGCCTGATAAAACCGAAAAGGGTGTCCAGGATCCCGAATCGTGGTCGTGCCATTTTTCAAAATGGTTTCCAAAGCAGGGTTATTGTTCACGGAATGGTAATGGGCATCAATCAATCCCGGCACCATGGTAAGCCCGGAAGCATCGTGGACCTCCGCATCATCCGGAATTTCAACCTCCCCCTGCTTTCCTACAGATGCGATCCGATTTCCGTCGATGACTACGACAGCATTTTCAATCATGTCCCCTTCCGTACCATCGATCAGACGCATACCCACAATCGCCTGGACCGTTCTGTCAGAGGGCCCATCAGAGATATTAATTTCCGTTAAAACCTCAGGTACCGGGGCGTCCAGTAATAGGTGGTCCTGGCTAAAGCCACATAAATATGCGAACAGTAAACTTGTAGTTAGTACGCCAAATCTTAAATTCCAAAAAGCCTTTCTGCCACTATTTCGAAAACTCTTCCCTTCGTGAGGTTGGGATGCAGGTTTCATCAGCAATTCCAGGCGACGTTGTGGCCGATCTGACAAAATAATTTTCGAGGTACCGAAAAAAGGATTTGAAATCTGTAGTACTAGTCCACTGAAATATTGCCGGATCAATAATGTAAAATGTCTTCTCAGGGAGTCCAATGTTGTCGTTAAAACCATAGATCCAGATTTGTCGAATTAATAAGATCAATTTTCGGTATTCGTCTCTTCAGCCGTCCATTTCAAACCAAATATACTTATAAAATGAGAAAAACAGGAGGAAGATCCCGGGTTCGCACACCCACAGGAAGATGTCTCTTCACGGCCTGAACCCTCATCAGCACCTGATGTACGTTT
>CALGAA010000088.1 GCA_937952445.1 uncultured Bacteroidota bacterium
GTTCAGTCTTGAATAAAAACACGGGCCGGGTTTTTCGCATTTCACCGATTCAATCCCGGGCGAAGGACTGGCCGGGTCGGTACGATGACCTGGCATCAATGGACGATTTGGAACTGGCCAGGCTGCAAACGAGCGAAAGCGATTGGCACGCCCGCCGATCCCGCATTATTTTGCAGCACAGAGCAGCGAACGGAGGCCTGGATGTCCGGGCCGTTCAGATTTTGGAAGACCAATTGCGTCAATCCGGGAATGAAGACCTCAGATTGAGAGCTTTATGGGCCCTGCACATCACTTCTCATCTGGATCAGAGCACTCTTATTGCTTTGTTAGGTGATCAGGATGCGTACATCAGGAGCTGGTCGATTCGATTTCTTGTGGAGGATAAAAATGCAACTTCCCGGGTAGTGAACGCCTTGGTGGATATGGCTAAAAAGGAAAAATCACCCGTGGTGCGGCTCGAATTGGCAGGAGCTCTCCAGCGGATCCCGGAGAGATCACGGTGGGATCTGGCCCGGGCATTGGTGCAGTATTCTGAGGACAGCAGTGATCCCAATATTCCCCATATGCTGTGGTTTGGGATCGAACCGATGGTGGCAGAACAGCATGGCGATGCTTTATTACTTGCCCAAAGCAGCCGGATTCCATCCATCAGCCGGAAAATTGCCCGACGGTTGGTTGATGGTGAAAAAACCACCGAACTGGTCACCGTGATCAGTACACAACCCGCTAATACTACCCACCTGCTCCAGGGGATGCTGGAAGGCCTCGAAGGCAATACGGATGCACAGGCGCCGGCGAACTGGGAAGATGCCTATAATAAAATAAAAGATCAACCCCAATACAGGGATGTTGTAGGAAAAATTGCTCAAAGATTTGGAGATGTGAGGACCACCCAAAATCTACTGGCTACTCTGTACAACCCCAATACCACTCCGGACGAACTGACTTATGTCATCGGTGTGCTGGCCGAACAGCAAAATGAGGAACTGGCTGAATTGTTACCGGATTTTCTTGAAAATTCTGAATTGCGGATGGTGGTGATTAAAGCCATTGGTTCGTACAATGACGGTCGATTGGGCCAGAAATTACTGGATGAATATCCCGATTTGAATCCGAATGAAAAAGAAGCTGCCATTCTTACCCTCTCCTCCAGACCACAGTATGGCCGGCTTATTCTGGAAAGCCTCAAAAACGGCTCGTTGCAAAAATCGGACATTCCGACTTATGCGGTATTGCAATTGCGAGCCGTGTTGGGGAATGGTTTTGTGGAAGTGTGGGGACCAATCGATGACAACTCTGAAGGAGTTCGGCAGAAATTCCAGAAATACCAGGCGCTGTTGAACGAGGATGCGATTGCGGAAGGACGACCTGAGGCGGGGAAGCTGGTGTTTCAAAAAACGTGTGCGGCGTGCCATAAAATGAACAACGAAGGGGGTGAAATCGGACCGGATCTGACGGGTTCCAACCGGACCAATACCGTCTATTTGCTCAGTAATATTCTGGACCCCAGCGCCGATCTTCAGGATGCCTACAAACTGGTCGTGATCACGACGCAGGACGGGCGGACGTACAGCGGAAATATTGTGCATGAAACGGATCGAAGCCTGACCTTGCGCGTCATCGGACAGGAACCCGTAGTGATTAACCATTCCCAAATTCTAAGTAAAACGGTATCTGAAAAATCGATGATGCCGGAGGGATTGCTGGATAATTTGACCGATGAGGAAGTGGTTGACCTGTTCGCATTTATGAAAAAACTGGAATTTTGAGTGGATAGGTGGGGATTAAGGTGGGAGGGGTAACCGCAAAGGCGCAGAGGTCGCAAAGGTGGAGAGGGCGCGAAGGGGGGTGAATTATCTCCAGGTTGCAAAATGAAAGCTCTGCGTTCTTTGCGCCTTTGCGTTGAAAAAAATAGCCAACCAAGTTTTTAACGGGATGGGTATTCGCAAAGGTGGAGAGGATGATCTCCAGGTTGCAAAACGAAAGCTCTGCGTTCTTTGCGCCTTTGCGGTGAAAAAATAGCCCCACGCACTTCC
>CALGAA010000089.1 GCA_937952445.1 uncultured Bacteroidota bacterium
CCGATCATAACCATTAATTTGCCCCACGTCTTTACGATGGTTGTATTTGACGAATAATATATAAAGAATCCCCCTCCCCCCTCCAAAAATTTAACACTATTTCTACAAAAAAACTATCTAAAAGGCTTGTGAAGCATAAAATTTAATTGGTTTACGTTAACGAAGATCTTGTTATGCTTTTGGTGAAATAATGGTTTATGCCTCATGTTTAACTCATCGATGTTTTCGAGAGTGGTAAAATGGATGGATTGTATATTCCTTATGTGGTCGGAAACTGTGCTCCGGAGACTACACAGTTTACCTGCTTTGAATTGGTAAGCCCCAGCTGTGTAGAAAGTAAAAATGTCAGAGCGAGAGTTCCAACGTCCCCAGGTGATCACCCTACGGGGCGCTTGGTAAACTCCGACGGCTCCAGGTACTCCAATACACTGGGTCAGCCCCAAATTTCACGGAAAACTTACCTTCCCCAGCGTAATATTCGGATAAGAGGAGGCGTCTAATGGATACTTGTCCGGTTGACCAAACAAGCATTCATTGGCCATGACCGCAAAAATAATGGCTTCTTTGGCGTCGGGGTCGATCCCAAGCCTGGATGCCGGTTCGATGGCATGGCCAGGAAATTCCCTTTTGAGATTTTGCATCAATAGGGGATTGTGCATACCACCCCCGCTGACAAATATGGGCATCGATCCGTTCAGATATTCCTTTATGGATGAAGCAATGGACTGCGTGGTGAACGCGTGTAAAGTAGCCATGATGTCGTGCCCAGGGAGATGGCCAGTGCCAGATTCGATCAATTTGTGATCGAGGTATTCCAGATTAAATAGTTCTGGTCCCGTTGTCCGAGGTAGAGGTAAAGAGAAAAACGGATCATCCATCAGGGTATCCAGGATTTTTTGGTTCACTTCTCCTGATCGACCGACCTGCGCATCTTTGTCGTAGGGTCTCCCGTAATGTCGTTGAATAAAGGCATCGAGTAGGGTGTTTCCAGGACCCGTATCGCTGCACACCGGTGATCTGCCAGAACCCAGACGTGGAAGCCAGGTGAAATTGGCAATGCCACCGATATTGAGCAACAACCGATCTTCCTTCCGCGAAGAGCACAACAACAGGTCGCCATACAACGCAAGCGGGGCACCCTCTCCTCCAGCAGCGATGTGTTTTTGGCGAAAATCACTCACTGTAATGATGCCAGTCCGCGTAGCCATAAAGTCACCGTCCCCCAATTGCAAAGTAACGGACCTGGCCGGAATATCGGTAAAAGCCCGGTTGTGGGGGTTGTGGTAGACGGTCTGCCCATGGCTGGCGATGAGATCGATTTCATCGGGTGTCCATTTCCATTTTTCCAGGGCTTTCATAACCTGGTCCGCATGCATTTCGGCGATGTACTGATGAAGAAAGGTAAGATGAGAAGCTGGTGCTTCTTCCCGTGTAAATACACTTCGAACTTTGTGTTGGTAATCCTCACTATGTGGAATTGTGGTAAATTCCAGCAACTCGAATTCAGTCTCCAATCCATGTCTCGCAATCCGGCATAAAGCTACATCCAAACCATCCATCGAGGTGCCCGACATCAGACCGAGGATGTGTTTGGATTCTTTGGAAGCTATCGCGGCCAATCGTTGGAAGTTAGAGGGCATATGGCAGTAGGTTTTATCTCATTTCAGATGGTGGTAAAGTTAGTGAAATTTGTCGGCAGGGGTACCTGGGAGTACCACAGCCCCAGCTGTGACCCTGGGAATACCACAGCCCCAGCTGTGTACTTCCGGGGGTGTCAGAGCTTGTGCCCACCATCCTTGAGGGATGTTCGGTAAACTCCAACCACCAGTTGCGTAATAAAGATTCTGTTATTTCCCAATTACCAAATTCTCAAACCTCTGAATTTATATGCAATATGATCTTTTGGAAGGTTGGCTTTTGCTGGATTGTTTAGGATATATCGAATAGTATTATTAAAGTGATCTTCATTCCTGATATATCGATCCCAATAATCTGCCATCCAAAATTGATGAGAATCGATT
>CALGAA010000090.1 GCA_937952445.1 uncultured Bacteroidota bacterium
TTACTTTTTTCAGCAAAAAAAGTAACAGAAACAATTTTATTCATATGCAGCATCAACAAGGTCATTTATAGGAACTTGAGTTAATAAGAGTCTACTTACAATCTCACAATCCACTGTCGTATAGTACAACAACCTGATATCCTACCTGTTTCAAAAAAGAATCATTTCATCACTTTTTTACGTAATCAAAAAAGGGAAGACCTTGTAAAAGATCTTCCCTTAAAAAGTTACATCAAGAAAATTTTAATTGTCTAATCCACCGTCGTAAAAGTTCCCTGGAACCATGAATTACCCGATTTCAATACCAGATAATACATTTGACCGCTGGAATTTTTCAATCCGGGTATATTCAGTTGTATATTATGTGATCCGGCCACCTGGGTGCCGAGATTTTTCCGGTAAATGTTTTGACCTAAAGTATTAAATACTTCGATTTCAGTTTCACCTGAAGTGGGAAGGTCATAACTGAGATTGATTCCATCAATTACAGGATTGGGGAATAACTTAATCGATTTTTGGAAATCAAAATCGGGCTGGAAAAGCCCGGTAGAGGTTGGCTCGATTCTCGTTAATGTTCCGGCAAATAGATTGGTGGCGTAAAATGCATCCTCACCCGCAATCATAAATCCAGGGCTGGGTCCAAATCCATAATGGATCGTATCGCGATCTCCGTCAGATTTGGTATGGGTAATCATCGATGATCCAATAACAAAGGGCGGAATGCTGTCCAGGTTGAAATTGGCAAATTGCAAAGCATAATACCCGTCTCCCTCAGGATGCATTACGATATCGGTTACGAGAGAATATCCCGAATCCCTTACCGTAACATTTCCTTCAAAATCAACGTGATAAATATTGGCAGCTCCGGCATTAAAAGGAAACCCCGTCAGGGACGAAACCAGAAATCCTGCGGTATCCTGAACGATACGGGTAGGTACCGCATCGGTCATAGGAGGTCCAAAACCAGAAGGGTTGGATACCGGATCAAACTCTGCAAATACGCTCAGCACACCGGTCAGTCCATCTCGTTTTATGATGGCATTGGCTGCAGCATCAACGATGTACATATCGCACCCATCGTGCACCAGGGAGAAGGGATTGCTTTCCTCAAAACCCGCCTCGAGCACGAAATCCCCCACTTTAATTTGATGCAGGGCATCATCCGGTCCGAGCGTACCGCCGGCGAGGACCACGTCTTGCAAGTCGTTGGCGTCGAAAATAAATATAGAAGAGCCCAGTTCACCCGGTACCTGAGCCACAAAAACGGCAGCCATCGTACCTTCCAGCATTTGAACGCGCATTGGCCCCAGCACTTCCTGGGTAGTCGTATCAAAATACGATGGCATATCATCCAGGACTTTGACCTGGCCAAGTAAGGGGTGGATAATCGTGACTCCCCCATCGTCTGCACCTGTTCCACTTTCAGCGATCAAAATTGAACCGTTGGGTCCCGGTGCTACACCCACGGGTTGTAAAAGGTTGGTAGCAACCACCGTAATTTCTGACTGAGAGAACCCAATCGCACATACGAAGGCAAATAAGGTGGTAAAGATTGTTTTCATGGAAGTTGGTTTTATAATTAATGAAACGACGAGTGTAAACTTACAAAATATTTACCGCATTTTTGAAATTATTTTGTGAGGACATCCTTCTTTTGAGAAGGGTACGTCGTTCTTTCTTTTCCAGCTTTCGTAATATCTTTTTGTACATATTGGATTTGAGCGTCTAACTTATTCTGTAAGAGGATACTTGAGGTTGCTAAAATTTGTATTTGGTTGATGATCATGGGGATTTTATATTAACTTAATAGAGACTTAAGTCGCCAAATGTATTATTCACGGTTCCCCACACAAGGGAGCTGCTGCTATTCTCCCTACCAGGCTTGGTAAAAGGTTCTCTCTCAATCCATTAATATTTTATCCTCTTGTCCTTTGGGAGCCCATTATCAGGCTCTTCGCCTAAAATGATAAACAATAGAGATAAATCTGGTGTTTATTTAGGGTATAAAATGGAGAATATGAAAAAATCAGTTGTTATTGGTGCCACCGGCACAATCGGAAAAGGGATAGCGCATTTGTTGAAGTCGGAAGGCCATGACGTCATCGCAGCGTCCCGAAAAAGCAAAAATCCGATCGATATCGATCAACCGGAATCAATCAAACGGTTTTTTCAGAACCATCGGGATTTGGATTACATCGTTTGTGCTGCAGGAAATGCAAATTTCGGATCGTTGGCCGAATTGACCGATGACCAAATCGATCTGGGGATCAAAAGCAAATTATTGGGTCAGATAAATGTGGTTCGTCACGGATTACCCGTATTGAAACCGAACGGGGCAATTATTCTTACCGGTGGGATCCTCGCCCACCAACCAATGCCGGGCTCGGCAGCCATTTCGATGGTCAATGCAGGTCTGGAAGGCTTTGTTAAAGCCGCTGCATTGGAGCTCTCTGAAGGACGCCGGATTTTGATAGCGCATCCCCCGTTTCTCAAGGAAACGGCAGAAGCGATAGGTATGCCATCGGAGGAACTTCCAACCTCACCGGTGGTGGCAGAGTATTATCTAAAAGGATTGGAAGGATCGGAAAACGGTGTGGCCATTTACGTGGAATAAGATCGGAAACACCTCAGGTATTGGGCGATATCCGGGGAGAGGGTGGAGTTCAACGTTTCGGGTTGACTGAGAAATTCAGAAAATGAATCGTCGTCATTAATCAAATCGGAAAAGAAGGCAGGTGGACTGACGACGAAGGAGTCCGTCTGGGCCGGTCCCTAAATTTTTGCTTTTCACCGGGCTCTTTTCTCTCCCCTCTATCCTACTTCGGTCAATTGTATTCGATCATCGGGATTCATCAGATAGGTTCGCAGAGAGCCGTTTTTCATTTTTTCCACCACCCGGAATCCCCGGTAATCGGTTCCCCAGCTCCCGCCAAAATGGCCGTCAAACATAAAAGGGATATCCCCGTGGGTTTTGATCCCATCCTCATCGTGATCATGCCCGTTGAACACCGCGGTGACGTTTGGATACGCCGCCAGGAGTTCATGGAATTCGGGACATTCCACCCCATGGCGGGTCCACTTCCGGGGCGTAATATGCAGAAAGATATAAATCTCCCGGGCGGATTCATATTTCTCCAACTCCTGTTCAAACCAGTCCATATCCGGACACAGATAATCTCCGGCCTCATTGGAAGTAGTTCCCAACAAAATCGCCCGTTCCCCAATGCTAAAGCCGTGATTCTGGCCAAATCCCCAGGTATTTTCCCACACTTCAGGTGAAACCATATCGTGATTTCCCTTCGTAGCGTATAACGGCATTTTGACTCTTTTCAAAGCCTCATGTGCGGGTGCCAAAAACCGGGGATCGTCATGGATAATGTCCCCATTGAAAACGACAAATTCCGAAGGAAAGAGCGCGTGATAAAAATTGATTTTATTGACGATGGTTCCAAAATACTCGCTATATGGTGTGCCTGACTGGCCATAGTGGCCATCAGATGCCACCGTAAACCGAAATTCCACCTCATTCGCGCCAGGGTAAAAGGTCCGGGCTAACAATTGGCCATGGACGATCGATACACCTCCTACCGCCAGGTTTTGGATAAATTTTCTTCGATTCAATTTCATGATGCGTTTATTTAAGGTCTAAATGAACATATATTTCCCCACCCAGCATGTCTGTCTGAACAAAATAAAAACGGCCCGCCCTCTTTGTATGGCCAATTTCGAGCTCAAAAAAAATGCATCTCTCCTATCACCATGACCTGGAAAGATGCATTCTAAATCCATACAAGGATCTTAACCCCGGATTATGCTAGCACACCAGAAAAGTATGGTATTTATGATCATACAACTTTTTAGACTCTCTGAGGGGCATAATTCGGGTCACCTTATACTTTCATGCTATATCCATCTCGATATTTACGGCTGACAAATTGATTGGCCGCATCGAAATTGGTCACTTTCATTTGTTCTGCATCCCACATGAGTTTGGTTCGCCCCAGATACACATCATCTCGTCCTTTTGCATCCGGATTCTCCAAATACCAGCTACGGATAGCCAGGTTACCGATCAGAATACTCTCTGCGAAAGGTCCTGAGAATTCAAAAGGTGAACTGGTTTCTTTATTTCCGTATCCTGCGATACAGGCATTAACCCACTGGAGGTAGTGTCCCTCAGGCACCCGCGGGATGGTTTGTTCGGGCAGATTGATCATATCCATCATTTTGGTGGGGAGAAGCCGCGGATTGTCGCCATAGCAGTCCATCAGCAATTTCCCTTTATCCCCGATGAGCAGAATTCCACCGTCCCAGTTTCCAAAATCCTCTCCCGGGAGAAGTTCCTCGGGCAACGGAGGTAATATACCACCATCGTACCAGGACAAACGGATATTTCCTTTCCCGTCCGTGCGGGGATAGGTCAGATGAATGATAGAGGATGGTGGAAATCCATCCAGATGTTTGATCTCCTCCCCTTCTGTTGTCCAGCTTTTGGGAATGCTGCATTCAAACTCAGAAGGATACCGAATCGGTAAAATCCGGAACGCAGGATCCAGGATATGACAAGCCATATCACCCAACGCCCCTGTACCAAAGGGATACCAGGCCCGCCAGCTCCACGGAACAAAAACCGGGTTAAAATCCTGGTATTGGGCGGGGCCCAGCCATAAATCCCAATTCAACGAGGCGGGGATATCATATTTTCCCTTGGGCAACGCAAATCCCTGTGCCCAAACGGGTCGGTTGGTCCAGGCGTGAACCGTATGAACGGTCCCTATCACGCCCGAATCGTGGATTTCTTTCCCCGTTCTGACGCCGTCTCCGGAACCACCCTGGTTTCCCATTTGAGTCACCACTTTGTATTTTTCAGCTGCTTTCGTCAATTGACGAGCCTCCCAAATGTTGTGGGTTAGTGGTTTTTGAGTGTATACGTGCTTACCCAACTGCATCGCAGCCAGTGTGGCCACCGCGTGGGTGTGGTCCGGCGTAGAGATCGAACAGGCGTCGATATTGTCCCGTTCCTTTTCCAACATCTCGCGGTAATCGTTGTAATATTTAGCTTTTGGGTAATCTTTACGTGTATTGGCGGCCCGGTCATCGTCCACGTCCACCAGGGCCACGACGTTCACGTTCCCGCCTTTGACAAAACTCGATAAATCAGACCGACCTTTCCCGCCGGCTCCGATGCCCGCTACGTTCAACTTATCACTGGGCGCCGTAAATCCCGGGCCACCCACGACATGGCGTGGTACAATCATAAAACCAGCGGAAGTCACCGCCGCTGTTTTGAGAAAATCCCTTCTGGAATCACTTGTTTTGGATGGTTTTTTGTTTTTCATACTTTTTATTTTCGGCTTTACAAGTTGGTTAACCTTGATTAGAATAACCCTGCACATTGCACGGTTTTACAACCTTAATTTTCAATTGGCTGTAATATACAGCTTTCCTGTATTTTACGAACGAGATTTGAATCAAAAACCAAATTATCGCAAACTATGGAATTTTCCATGACTCGAAAAACCAGGTATTCCGATCTCCACCTTTCGGAAATGAGTTGTCCGG
>CALGAA010000091.1 GCA_937952445.1 uncultured Bacteroidota bacterium
GGGATCCGATCTTTGTACACCACACTTTCGACCGATTGCCCGTCTTCAAATCGGGTATTGTTCCGCAAATCCTGGTAGGTGACATTGAACCCCAGATGGAGGCGTTTATCGTACCGATACCTGATTTCCCCTTCGATTCCTTTATTGGTGACCTTTCCCAGATTGTCCATGATTTGCATAGCCTGATTTCGATCCAGGCGTGGACGGATAAAATTGCTGGCGTCGCGGTAAAACGTGTTGGTGCTAATATTGAATTCGTGAACGGATCGGACCGTTTTCCAGTAGCTGGCTCCGAGGTTGTAATTAAAACTTCTTTCCGGCCGAAGATTGATGTTGCCTGACAGATTGATCAGGTCACCAAACAACTCCTCGGTTTCCGGCATCCGATAACTCTTTTCAAAAGAGGCTTTAACCTGGAGTTTTTCCGCAAAAAATCGGCTGACAGCCAGGCCATAGCCGAGGTAATTGAAATTTTCCCGGTTGTTCCGGTACGCTACATCGCCATATTCACCGGTGGGATTATAGCTTTGTGCGAATCGGTTCTGCTGGAAATAATTTTTAATAAACAATGAACTGTTCCATGGTCCGGGTGAAAATTGATAGCCCAGCCCGCTGATGTTTTTGATCGTAATTCTGGGTTGTTCATAGATATCATTATCCGGGTTGAGCGGGTCCTGCCCTTTCCGATTGAAGCTATTAACGGTATTGCTCAGAGACAGGCTGTGATCATCGTTGATTTCATAATCGAGATTGGCCACCACCAATCCATTGTTGTTGCGATATTCATACATGGAATACGATCGCTCCCCGCCCGGATTGGGGTATTCTTTGTACTGTCCAAACCAATTGTATCTTCGATGCAGCGTGTCAATATTTTGCTCTGATCCCAGATTGAAGTGGCCGTTAATCCGAAAATCCAAATTAGGCAGTACGAAGTCCTTTTTCCGGTATTTGAGGGCGGGCATCAGGATATTTCCTCTTCGATGCCAGGCACCGAAAACCGATGCGATCCGTGCTCCGGTTTGAATTTCCTTATAATTTTGCCCAAGGGTAATTTCAAAAGCCAATTCATCCGCAAAAGGCTTGTTGCGAACACCTACACTGGCTACGATCGTCTGATTGTGGTACGTATCATGGAAACGCTCGACGGTTTGATCAGGAAAATATGCGCCGGTATGAATATCCGCTGCGTCCACCTCCACTTTGTAATTATTGTCTGAATAATTGGCTATGGCGTTGAGCTTAGCAAAAAAGCCTTTTTCTGAAATAAACAGGGCGTACATATTAAATCGGTGGGTGTTAAATGAGCCGTAGGAATAGGATGCCTCCAGCATATCCCGACTTTGAGGACGGGTGATAATGTTGATCGCGCCTCCTAACGCATCCGCGCCCAATCCGACAGGAACCACGCCCTTATATACTTCAATCCGCTGGGCCAGATTGATGGGGATATTGTTCAGTTGGAAGGAAGATCCAAAATTGTCCATGGGAACTCCATCGATGAACACACGAACCTGTTTTCCGCGAAAACCATTGAGGGATACATTCATTTGGGATCCCACCCCGCCGCTTTCTCTGACCCGGATACCTGAAATCCGATCAAGAGCGTGTCCGATATCCAACGTGGTGTGGTGGAGTTGAAGGGCATCGACAACCTGGACGTTAAAAGCCTTTTCCTTTACCGACCGCAATTCGGTTTTGCCGGTGACCGTCACCTGATCCAGTTCGATAGCTGCCTCCTTGAGTATGATATTGACAACTATACTCTGTCCGGAGGACACCTCCACCGATTTCCGTTGGGTGGAGAAGCCCAGATAGGAAATTTCCAATGTGAGTTGGCCGGAGAAATCGCCCGTCAATTCAAATGTTCCGTTAACATCTGTAGTCGTCCCCGGATGAACATCCGGAATTCTGACCACACCCCCGACAACGGGCTCATGTTCCTCCGTGAGAACCAGACCTGAAATCATGGTCTGCGCATAGGCCCCTACGGACGTTTCAAATATTAAGATCAGGAATACGAGATATTTATATGCGATATTTCGATTAATCATTAGTCCTATTTATTTCGTTTTTATAGCATACCTCTGCTTTCCATTCTTTTATTCATCTTCGGCATTGACCAAAATTGTCAGTGAAAGGAGAGCTGATTTTCTTTCTTTGGAAATTTTTGCTGAACCGGTTCGTGCGAAGGACGAGATGGGGGCTTTTTCATTTTCATCAGTACAAAAAAGGACGTCACAGATAACATCAACCAAAACATATCCACGACGAATATCTGACCGAACCCTTTCTGTATGGATACCCACATCCAGTTGCCCGCTACCCATCCATTGACGACGGGAACCAATAAGCCCAATGCGCACCCCAGGATCAGGCACCAACGGGTGGTAAACCGGTTATCCCGTTTTATCAGAAGACCGACACTCAAGAGCAACCACGGCCAGAAAAACCAGTCATAAATAAAGGCCCGCCGGTTATCCGTGACCCCGTCACCCAGCCATTTGACCGCGATAAACGTGAAAGCGGAAACCGGGTACAGGGACAGACATACGGCCAGGTACACATGAACCAACCACGCATTGAACTTTCGCTTGAGCGGATCGACGAATTTTTTGTCCCGGGCCACCAGCCAGATCATCACGCCCGAAATAATGACAAAACACGAAATCAGGCCGAGTACCAGGTAGATGAGTTTCATTCCATACCCCCCAAAATCTCCAAAATGCAACCGATCCATGGTCAGTATCGCCCCTTCGATGTACGAGGTTCCACCATATGGATCCTTGTGGTCGACCAATTCACCCGACAGGGCGTGAAAAGTCATGTGCCCGGAACCGATTAGTTTCCGATCATAAAAAGGGTGCCCGACAACTTTGACGTGCATATTTTCATCGCCATAATTGAAAATTTCGACGGACTGCAAATCGATGTCTTCATAGGTGTCCATCATCTGATCCACGTATGCCTGAACCGGAATAAATGAGGGTACGGGGCGACCCGAAAATTCATACTCAGGTGTCGCACCATAATCCATGGTGGCAGCCATCTTGTCCCTGTCTCCATCGAAGAGGTATTTTTGGACCGGATCCAGCATAACCGTATATCCAATGATCAAATATGCTCCTGTCACTGCGAACA
>CALGAA010000092.1 GCA_937952445.1 uncultured Bacteroidota bacterium
TTAAGCAAGCAGGAAAGAATATCGTTACTTCCATTGCCGATGGAATAAAAGGCGCCATCCTCCGAGTTGGATGAAATCCAAAACAGCCAGATCGACCTGGACAAGCTCCGGGATCTGGTTCAATCTGCGGTCATCAATAAACTGGGGGTCAGGGATTGGAAAGGACAACGGATTACGGATCTGATCAATCTTGAAAAACTCGACAACAGCATTCATCAAAATTTGCGGAGCCGGGGAATCAAGACAGATTACCACTACGGAATCCTATCCAACGAAGACGGCAATTTTGTCATCATGGATGGAAGTTTCGTCGTTTTTCCCGAGCAGGAAGTGGAAGCTACCATAACCAAGTACAACCTCAAATTGAAGAATTCGCCTTACGCGACGAACTTGTTCATGCACAACAATACGGCGCTCGGCAAATTGATCATAGAGTTTCCGACCCGATCTCGCATCATCCTGGGCCGAATCATGACCAACATAATCTTGTCGGTACTGTTTATAGCGATAACGTTGTTCTCGTTCCTGTATACCGTTCTGACGATTCTGCGACAAAAGAAGATCGCTGAAATGAAGACGGACTTCATCAACAATATGACGCACGAATTTAAAACGCCGATTGCAACGATTTCCCTGGCGGTGGATTCGATTCAGAGTCCCAACATCAAAGCGGACCCGGAAAAGGTAGGTCGTTTTGCCCATATTATCCGGGAGGAAAACAAAAGAATGCTTGTGCAGGTTGAAAAGGTACTGCAAATGGCGCAGTTTAATAATAAGCGATTGAAATTATCCGTTGAGTATGTCGATGTACATCGGCTGCTCACACAGGCGAAAGAACACATCGAACTCCAGGTAAAAAGGCGTGGAGGTGAAGTGACGATTGACCTGGGTGCTACGACTCATATTATAAAAGGAGATGAAAATCACCTGAGTAATATTTTTCACAACCTACTGGATAATGCGAATAAATATTCCCCGGAGGAGCCGAGGATCGAAATTCGCACCAAAGATGGCAACGGAGGTATTATCATAGAAATAGAAGACCACGGACAGGGTATGAGTCGGGAACAGATTAAAAATATTTTTGAAAAATTTTACCGAATTCATACCGGTAACGTGCATGATATAAAAGGGTTTGGGTTGGGATTGAGCTATGTAAAAGCCATGGTAGACGCTCATCAGGGGCAAATCCATGTCAGTAGCAAAATCGGAAAAGGGAGTACGTTCCAATTGTTCTTCCCATATCCTAGCGAGAAATAATTTGAAAAAGTTCTTCTCTTGCAAAATTTAAGAACTGTTAAATCGTTAATATTTTGAATTTAATCTTATTATCCTATGAATGATTCTAAGCCGAGTATTTTATTAGTGGAGGACGACCAGAATTTTGGGGATGTCCTGAAGTCTTATTTGGAAATGAACGACTTTGATATTACCCTGCGTACCGACGGTGAGCAAGGGAAAGCAGCGTTCGATAACGGAGATTTTGACTTGTGCATTTTCGATGTTATGATGCCCAAAAAGGACGGATTTACCCTTGCCAGAGAAATTCGGAGCGAAGACAAACGGACACCGATCATTTTTCTGACGGCAAAGGCATTGAATGAAGACATCGTTCAAGGACTCAAGATCGGAGCAGATGATTATATCACCAAACCATTCAATTCAGAAGAATTGTTGCTCCGTGTCCAGGCTGTACTAAAAAGGAGCAAGAACGGTGGATTGGAGGAAGATGATCAGCGAACCGAATTTGAGTTTGGAAATTTCACCTTTGATTTTCCACTTCGAACGTTGACTTATCGGGATGGAGATCAGGAAAAAATCAGCAAATTGTCGCCGAAAGAGGCTCAGTTGCTTCGATTGTTCTGCATCAACCTCAACAATGTGCTAACCCGTTCTGAGGCATTGACCAAAATCTGGGGGGAAGATAATTACTTCACCGCCCGTAGTATGGATGTTTTCGTAACCAAATTGAGAAAATATCTGAAAATTGATGACAACATCGAAATTGTCAATATCCACGGTAATGGTTTCCAGCTTTTGGTGAAAGACAGTGTTGAGTAAGCCAGAATGTGACAACGAAACCACTTGAGCAGGGTCAACTAATTTCACCCTTGTTGTGAAATTGGTGTAACATGGAATTGACCCGTTCGATAACATGGAGAAAACGGGGTATAGATCAGGAGGTCAGGGAAAGTTGAAATTCTACAGGTTTTTTAGTCCCTAAATGATCCATTTTTTATTCTCCATTTCCCACCCGCGCTGGTAACGATCTGTCAATCCAGGCCAGACACAGACGGGAGATATATCGTGGAGCGAAGTAAACATTCGATGCGGGAGTCCGAAAAAAGACAACAAAAAAACCGGTGTAATCATGGATTGCACCGGTTTTTTATTGGTCTATAATTATTATAAGAATATCAGATTATAAAAAATACCCCAAGATGAATGGCCTTAATTTCCAGTGAGTTTTGCTTTTACCTGGCTGGTAATGTTTGTCGCATCATCGGCATATAGAATACTTCCAGCGCTGGAATCAAAAACCATGGTATACCCCTGTGACTTTGCAACTTCTTCGATAGCATTGTTGACCTTTTCCTGGATTGGTCCCAGAAGTTCTTGCTGTTTTTGCAATATACTGGTCTGCATTTCGGTGTCAAACTGACGGATTTTGTTCTCGTCTTCGCTGAGTTTTTCAGCTTCTGCTTCCAATTGCCGTGGAGATAATTCTCCCGCATCTCTTTTTCGCTGAAGTTCCATGGCTTTGTTTTGATAGCTTTCAAACATCTCCTGACCTTTTTTCTGCATCTGTTGTTGCAGCGTCTGGATTTCAGCGTCAGCTGCTTTTACTTCGGGTAAGTCTTGAAGTAATTCCTGTGAATTTACGTAAGCAAACTTTTGTTGGGCTTGCATCATTCCCACCGAGCAAAGGACCAGGGTGGAAACCAGAAAGTATTTTAAAATTTTCTTCATCTTCATTGGTTCACTTTTTTTAAAATTGCGCTCAAAGCTACAATATTTTTAATTAATGTTTAATCTCCGTTTGATATCTTGGGTTTTATCGTACTCATCATTGGAGTAAATCAGACCTGCTGAACTACTTTTGTCCAGAATGATGTCAATATTGTGCAATTCGGCATATTCCTGAATCGCATTGTACACCTTGTCCTGGATGGGTTCTACGAGTTGTTGCCGTCGTTTGAACAAGTCACCTTCGGGCCCGAACCGTAATTGTTGCATTTCTCTAACTTCCTTCTCGCGTTGAACGATGGCATCTTCCCGCTGTTGACGCTCCTGATCCGATAGAAGGACTTGCTCGGCGTTGTACTTGTTGTACATCGCACGAATCTCTTCAAATTCAGCGTTGATCTCCTGCTGCCATTGCTCCGCTAACTTATCCAATTGAGCCTGAGCATTTTTGTAATCCTCCATGCTCTCCAACACTTCTGCAATATTGATAATGGCTGTACTCTGCGCCATGCCTTGCCACGGTGTCAAGAAAACAAGAAGGGCGGCTACTGATAATCCTGCAAGTAATTTTTTCATATTTTATAGGTTGTGTTTCACGTAAATGACTTTTAATGGAAACGATTGTTTCAACCATTTGGCTACTTTAAGGGGACTTTAAGAGTCAAATTTTTTAATTTAATTCCGCAATCCCACTGGTTAGGGGAGATTATTTCCACACCTTAACTCTGCATTAACAATTATTCCATTGAATCTCACCCCTCATCCTTCCCATATATGCGCTTGAGAATTCCTGTTTCCGCTGGTATTCAGGCCACTTACCAGCCCTCCATCACCTTTGATTCCCAGTTGGCAGTGATTTGGCAAGAAATGATCCATTCTCCATTCATTCAGGACAAAAATATTAATGGCATTGGCATGATAACCAACTCATCGTTCCTTCTCAAAAGGCTCCATGCTCATAGTCCGTGGGAATCGCTCCTATCGGTTACTCAGTGCCTGATCCAAATCTTCAATCAAATCGTCGACATGTTCGACCCCTACGCTCAATCGAATCGTGGAGTCCTTCAGCCGGGCAGCCAGCCTTTCCTCCCGCGGAATGGATCCGTGGGTCATGGAAGGCGGGTGACCAATGAGTGATTCGACCCCTCCCAACGATTCTGCCAGCATGAAATACCGGGTACGGCTCATAATCTGTTTGGCTTCCTCCATATCATCATTTTTGAGGTTGAACGAAACCATAGCTCCAAAGTCCCGCATTTGTTTCTTAGCGATATCGTGACCGGGATGATCGGGTAACCCGGGATAGAATACGTCACCCACCAAATCGTGCGTAGTTAAAAAATCTGCAATCTTCCGGGCATTTTCACACGCGCGGTCCATTCGCAACGGGAGGGTCTTGATCCCCCGAAGCGCCAGAAAGCAATCCTGGGGTCCGGGTACCGCCCCTACCGCATTCTGTATAAAGGTCAATCGTTCTGCCAATTCATCGTCATTAACGATAACCACCCCCATGACCAGGTCAGAATGGCCACCTATGTACTTGGTGGCAGAATGGGTCACCAGGTCTGCCCCAAAATCCAACGGAGTTTGCAAATAAGGAGAAGCAAAGGTGTTGTCCACGCATACCTTCACCCCCTTCTCTTTCCCCAGCGAGCAAATGGCTTCCAGATCAATAATATTGAGCAGCGGATTCGTAGGCGTTTCCACCCAGATCATTTTCGTCTGATCGTTGATGAGAGATCTGACATTGTCTATATCTCCCATATCGGTGAAGGTGGTGTGGATCCCATAATTTTCGTAAACCTGTCTCAGCAACCGGTACGAACCACCGTAAATATCGTTTGTAGCGATAATTTCATCGCCGGGTTTCAGAAGTTTGAGTATGGCATCCATGGCAGCTAACCCACTCGAATAGGCCACGCAATGCCGGCCGTTTTCAAGTGCCGCCAGATTGTTTTGCAATACCGTTCTGGTCGGATTGTGAGTTCGGGCATATTCAAATCCCTTGTGATTCCCCGGGCTTTGCTGCACAAACGTAGAGGTCTGAAATATCGGGGTCATAATCGCCCCTGTGCCTGGATCTGGTGTAATACCAGCATGGATGACTTTGGTTTCAAATTTCATGTATTGATTGTTTTGATACTACCGCCAGAATGAGCTCTGTGGTAAACGGCAGTATGTCGTCTGGAAAAATGGCTAATATATCAACTATATCGTTGATAACAACAAAAAAAGGCTACCCCTGAGGGGGAAGCCCTTTTCTGTTCAATTTTTCACCGATGTGAATGTATTAATTCACTGCGTCAGCCAAATTTTTTCCAGCTTTGAATTTTGCAACTGTTTTGGCTTTAATTTTAATCTCTTTACCAGTCTGAGGATTTCGACCAGTTCTGGCAGATCTTTTTGAAGTAGAAAACGTTCCAAAACCAGGAAGCGTTACTTTATCTCCATTCTGAAGTGTACTTGTGATGGCATCCAATGTGGCATCCAATGCTTTGGCGGCATCCGTTTTGGTTAAGCCAGATTGCTTGGCAATGCTGTCAACTAATTCTCCTTTGTTCATATTAATAATTTTTAAATAAGGAATAAAAATTCTGATGGCAAATGTACGGTTATCCAGAGTTCTTATCCAAACATTTAGTCTGTTTAATTTCCAGAAAGGCCGTCTTTATGCACATTTCAGGCCATTTAAACGTCAAATATCGGTGTTATTATACATAGAAATAAAAAATTAGCTGAAAAATTGCCGTTAATGGCCCCATTTTGGCCCCAATAGCCTATCTCATGGCTAAAACAGCTCTTAAATCATGCCATTTTATACCCCGATAAACACCACATGTCATTCTCCTATTTTCGCCTTACATCACTGTTTTCACTTACCCCTCCTAAAATATTTGCCCCTCTTTTTGCATTTTCAACGAAAGGTTGTATATTTGCCGCCTATTTAAAATAATTACTATGGCCAACCATCAGTCAGCGAAGAAAAGAATAAGAAGTTCAGCTAAGAAAAGGCTGCGGAATAAGTATTACAAAAAATCCACCCGTACTGCCATCAAAAATCTGAGAGAAATCACAGACAAGAAGGAGGCGGACGAGTTTTTACCTAAAGTCGTCAGTATGATCGATCGATTGGCGAAAAACAACCGCATCCACAAAAACAAAGCTGCCAACCTGAAGAGCAAATTAATGAAGCACGTAGCTGGTTTATAAAAACCAATCTCTATATAAAAGAGAAAAACCGTCCGGATTTGATCCAGGCGGTTTTTTTTATGCTACGGATTCCTGCTCCTTCACCAGCATCTGCTGCACCTCATAGGGCACCATGGCATAACCCTCTGCGTGGCTATGAAATTTGGCCTTCCCCTGCGAAAGAGACCTCAGCGTAGAAGAATAACCCTCCAATTCCGCCAGCGGTATCTTTGCCGTTATCTTTTGATATGAACCTTCTGCGCCCATCCCCATAATCTGAGCCCGTCGCGACTGTAAATCACCCATTATTTCACCCATCGCGTCGTCCTTACACAAAATCTCCAGATGGTGAATAGGCTCAAGCACCTGGGGTCCGGCTTTGCGAAAAGCATCCCGAAAGGCATAACCTGCAGCCAGTTGGAAGGCCATATCATTGGAATCCACCGTATGCATTTTGCCATCAAACACGGAAACCTGAATATTCTGGCACCTACTGCCCGTTAAAGGCCCTTCCTCCATTTGCATCATAATCCCTTTCTTGATCGCATTGGCGAACCGGTTGTCAATATTTCCCCCTACGATGCACCATAAAAACTTCAATTTTCCACCCCAGGGAAGTTCTTCCACCTCTTCGTTTCGCACACTCAGATCCCGGGGTAACGGGGTAGATTCATCCCATGGTCCCACGCCCATATGCCCCTCCGCAAATTGGCCGGCGCCTCCGGTTTGTTTGTTATGCCGATACGACACATCGACCGGTCGGCTTATGGTTTCCCGGTAGGGAATACGCGGGGATTCCAGTTCGAGATTTACCCCAAATGATTTATCCAGGCGATACCGGATGATGTCGAGATGGAGTTGACCCTGCCCGTGCATTATGGTCTGATTGAGCTCGGCCGACTGTTCCACGATCAAGGTCGGATCTTCCTCCTGGATCGTCTGCAAGGCCTTTGCCATCTTGTCCAGATCGCTGGTGTTTTCCTGGACTATGGCCATGCGAAATCGTGGTTCGGGAAATTCAATAGGGGTCACCTTATGGGTTACGCCTTTCTCGTTCAGGGTATTATTGGTGTGGGAGTTCTTCAATTTGGTAGTCACCCCCAGATCACCTGCGATGATTCTCGGTACTTCTTCGCGGTCTTTGCCATTGGATACATAAATATGGTTGAAATTTTCATGAGCCCCTGTGTGGGCGTTGACCAGGACATCACCTTTGTTCAGTCTTCCACTGTATACCTTAAAGTAGGATACATTTCCGACATTGGGTTCGGAAATGGTTTTATAGATCAAAAGCGTGGTCTTTTCCTCTTCATCGCAGGGCAACTCCCCGCCATTCTCGAGGGGCTGGTGGGGGCGGTCCAGCGGGGATGGACCGATGTCGTTGATAAAACCCATGATGCGCCCGCTCCCCATATTGCGCATTGCGCTCGATATGAATACTGGATAAAACTCGCCCCGGGACAACGCGATATTCAATCCTTCCCGCAATTCCTCCTCGGTGAGACTTCCAGCCTCAAAATATTTTTCCATCAGCGTATCATCATTCTCCGCAGCCACTTCGACAAGAGCATTGTGCCATTCTTTGACCTTCGCCGCATCCGCCTGTGAAATAGCCTCCTTTTCCGGCCGACCGCCCGCATCCGGGAAATGATATACCACTTGCTGAAGCGCATCCACGATTCGATTGAAGCCAAAACCCTGCTGGACAGGAAACTGGACCGGTACAATCTTGTGTCCAAACTGGCTCCTCAATTCCTGTAAAGTCCTCTCAAAATTGGATTCATTGTCATCGAGGTGATTGACCACGAAAATCATCGGTGTGTTGAGTTTTTCGGCCTGCTCCATGATCAGTTCGGTCCCGACCTGTACTCCGTACCGCGCGTGGAGCATCATCACCCCCAAATCGGCCACTTTCAGCCCCGACA
>CALGAA010000093.1 GCA_937952445.1 uncultured Bacteroidota bacterium
GAAATCAACTTTCCCAATCAGCGGGAAGCCAAAAAACTGAACCTCGAAGTCAGGGATGTGGGCTGTAGCGACACCCACGGATCCATCCGAATTGTCAACGAAAACGACTACAGCTCGATCAGATTTGTCTCCGGATCGGATACTATAAATTACCCAGCTTCCCAATTCAGGAGTATATCTTCTCCCATTGCATACAAAGTGCTGTATGTCGACAAAAACAATGGATGTACGGGGCAGCAAGTAGTGGAAGTCAAGAGAGCTGAAGGGGCTCCCGACATCCAGTATGATGCTGTCCAATACCCCGACTGCCAGACTGGTGTCGCCCAATTGCGAATCCGAGGCACTGGGATCGACCGCGTCGAATGGGAGAAAGATGGAATAAGCCTGGGATCGGGGGAAAACCCCCTCGAAGTACGCGAACCCGGTCGATATAATTTCACCGTTTTAAATAGAAACAATTGCTTCATCGGGGGCCAGTTTGAAGTTCGCGACGACCGTTCGACGCCTACAGCACAATTGAATGAGGAATACGTTGTCCCCTGTGCCAGCACGGATCGGTTGGTTAAGATCACATTTGACACCACCGATTTGGTCTCTGCGACCTGGTACGGCCCTACCGGATTGGTATCCAACGAATTTAATCCCCGGCTGGGGGCCGGAAATTATCAGGTGGTCATCGAAGGCAAAAATGGCTGCAAGGGTACGCAGGAAACGACCGTAAGCCACCAGGCAGCGGGAACAGGACCGGATATTATCGCACCTTCGATCACCTGCGATCAGCCTTTTTCCAAAGTTCACCTCAGTTCATACGACGACGTGGCAGAAGTACAGTGGATCGATGAAAGTGGCCAGGCCAGCGTCAGTGATTCTTTCGAAGTGTACAATCCCGGGAACATCAGCCTCGTCATCAAACAATCGAACGGGTGTCTAATTCCCCGAAATCAAATGGTGAAAGACGATAAAGCGTTCGTTCCATTTTCGATCAACAAACCGATCATCAATTGCCACAACCTCAATCCCGTACTGCAGGTTCAGGTCCCGGATTCTGTTACCCGGGAGATCCACTACCAGTGGTATTTCCAGGACATCCCTGTGGGCAATGAGGCCAATTACAATATTCAATACCCGGGAAACTACAAAGTTGAAGTCAGCTATGACAACGGATGCGTGGATTCCGCCATGCACACCGTAGATCTGGATACCGTGGCCGTGGAATGGGAATTAAAAACCGACACCATCACCTGTGCCCGCTCCAAAATCCAACTCAGTACTGACATTAAAGTAGATCATATCGCCAGTGCCAGATGGACTGGTCCAAATGGTTTTACCTCCAACGCATTACGACCCAATTTCCAAATGCCCGGAACGTACACGGTCACCTTTGCAGGTAAAAATGGATGTACCGATCAAACCACCATGGACATTTTTGACGACACCCATTCTCCTCATTTGGATTCCGTGGGGTTTCTATCGCTGGGCTGTGATGACAAAGCGGTGGATTTGACCTATTTTACGCAGGATTCCGTGACTACTCAATATTGGCAGTTGCCAAGTGGAGAGATACTTGAAGACTCTATTGTACAAATTATAGCAAAAGGGGACTACCTGCTTTACCTGGAAGGTGATAACGGGTGCTCCAAAGTCGATACCTTCTTCATCGATCAAACGGTCACTCCAAAGTTTGAGTTGGAAGTCCAGGCAGCTGGCTGCGAAGACCAAATCGGAGGGGCGATTATCCTCCCTCAGCTCGACACCTTCGAAACCATTTGGTACGAACCGGGAACGATGGCTGAACTTGGAAGGGGGCACCAGTCCCCCGAACTGGGTGTGGGGTCCTACCTGGTCACGGTCATCAATCCATACAATAATTGTGATTCTACCACGATAGTAGAAATAGCCGATATTTCAAAGGAAATGCGGGTCGAATTGGCGATTGATGATTCCCTCCGGTGCGAACGGAATGAAGCCAATTTGATCGCCCGTGTTTATCCACCCTCAGAGCACTATGTATACGAGTGGCGATACGGCTCAGTCTCCAACCCTATTTCGACGGATACTATCGCAGAAGGGATTAGCCTGGAAGGGAATTATTCCTTTATCGCCCGGGATACGATCAACCAATGCGTAGTGGATAGTGTATACCGCAACGTCCGGGCCCCGTCCCGATTGCAATATTTTCGATTGTTCCTTACCGAACCGGCGTGTAACATCAATCGAACAGGATTTGCCATAGTGGATTCCGTGATCGGAGCATTCGATATGAATCAAATGACCTACAGCCTCAATGGAAGCACCTTCCGCGATCAGGATACGTTCCCCTCTCTTTATGCCAATGAACGGTATCATATTATCGCCAAGGACCAATACGGTTGCCGACTCGACACCCTGCTGTTTCCACAGCTTAGAGGTATTATGGATAGGGTAACCGCCATCCCGGACACGACGATCCATAGCGGTGACATCGTTAATTTTAATAACCCGGAGTTCAAAATTGATTACGTGTCGATCGATGCTCCTCTATCTGAACAGTATACCTGGATTCTGAACCCTGACACCCTGCATTGTGACTACGACTGTGTTCAGCCGATCGAACATCAGTTTTTCGAGACCCGAAATGTAACTGCGATTCTGACCAATGAATACGGATGTACGATAACGGATACGTTCAATGTATACGTGGCAGAGGGAGATGTTCTCAATGTACCCAATGCCATCGCCCCGACCAGTTCGATGGTAGCCAATTCACATGCCTGCGTTTATACCAATCAATACGTCGAAAACATTGAGTTGTACGTGATTTTTAATCGGCGCGGACGTGTAGTATTTAAACAAACGGACTTCTCCCCCCGTGATCCGCATCAGCAATTAAATTTTTGCTGGAATGGTCGAGATGAGCAAGATAATATTCATCCTCCGGGCAATTACAATTATTACGTCAAATACCGGACGGTGTATGGGGAGGTAAAAGAAAAATATGGAAATATCTTATTGATAAGATAGTAATTCAGTTCTGGTTTATGAGGGGAATGACGCCTGAGGTGAGGACGGAAATGATCAGATCAAAAAAGGTAACGGTGTCACCAAACTCTGAAATAGCATAATGATGAAGAGTGCTTCCGGACGAATGATTGACTCATATTCCTAAAATGTATATGATGCAGTAATATTATAAGTTTTGTAGTTGCTATGGACTGGATATTCTAAGACGGGGCATCAAGTTCAAGGGAACATACATAGCTCATAAAATGCATCTAATTTATGTGGGATCTTAAAACCCCTCATTGAGCCTGGCCTATTACGTAACATCGACAACCGACCCATCCTCTTTCCCCGAATGCCGTTAGGCTAATATTTTTTTATGCCAATCAGGCAATTCCCCTTAATTTACTGCCAGAATAGACCCACTCCTGCCATGATTAACGCGCCCCCTCTGCATCAGCGCGGGGCGAAAAAAATCCGTCGCGGCTTAACCCCTTTATCTTACCGAACAAGATTTAGTATGAGTTACAAAAGCCATGAAAAGAACCTGGGCCCATACAAACAACCAAAGTTATAAAGGGGTGTGACTGAACGAAATCCCCGGCAGGGG
>CALGAA010000094.1 GCA_937952445.1 uncultured Bacteroidota bacterium
AATTAAAAGCCCCTTTATCTTCAATTAAGGGAGCAGGTGAATTATTAATAGATAAGATTGTAGTAGAACCGGAAAAACAAGAAGAATATCTATCTTTGACCGAACCGCGGGGTACGTTGAACGCGCGTAAATCGTATTCATCGGAGGCGCTGGCTTTGTACCGTCCTTTAATTATAAACCGATTTTTCTCGGTGTATTCCCGTGCCACAACCAAAGTACTATCATACAATTCCTGATACACGAACTGTTCGATCAACTGAGGATCGTCGAGTCTTTGGGCCAGGTCAGACCCGAAGGGTTCCAACTTGGGAAACATCATACGTCCCGTATTCAGATCAAAGGTAACCCCGTTTACAAAGTCAAACTGCCCGTCTCCGCCCGGTTGGGGATCTCCGGTCGTCGTCAGGTTGTCGAGCTCGAATAAATTCAATAGGGGCAGGTTCCTGAACTCCTCCGTCGGCAAATACCTTTTGAGCGATTTCCCCGGATCTTCATAGAAAATGTCGAGCCTGAAATCTTCCTGACTGACCTGGTAAGCTCCGATGGAATAGAAGTTTTTCATCATCAAATCCCAGGTGGGTAATTCGACGTTTTGGGTGGTTCCTTTGAGCAGCTTGGTATACAAAACCGTCGTAGTATCCGGGTTGAGCGGCAGATCAGTGGAGAATTCACCCACCTGATATTTTTCACCATTGTATTCGTATTCAAAAGAAACGGCCAATACCTGATCCGGTCGCAAGGCAGTGGTCAGAGAGATAAACCCCAGATCGGGATGAACACGGTATTCGGAAGGGCGAAGAAGTCGCGCTCCTACTTTTTCATAGTCCCGGGATTGTTCCAGTCGAAACTGACTCATGAGGATGGCTGTGGCCATATCGAGGTTTCGGGCCGAACCGTTGGAGATGATGGCGTCGTAAATCGGGTTGGATGAATTATCCGGTAAGCCGTCATTCCCGGTGATATCCGGATTGACGATCGTCGGTGGGTTTTGAAGATTGGGGTTTTCGTTAAATATTTTATCGGTTTCACCCAAATCTGCAATCGCCAGGATATCTCTGGAATTCTCCACCTGATTGCGATCGTTGGTGACCCATACCTCGGTTCTGGTAATCTTGTACAGGGAACGGATATGGGGCAAGGCTTCCAGCGCCTCTTCGAAATGGTCTCTGAAATAATGGGCTAAAAAGTAGTGTCGGTTTTCGTCATAACTATCGGCGTTGACTTCAAATTCCTGCACTTCTCCCCCGCCCTCGATGTTGAGGTTTTTTTGCTCACTGTTCTGTTGTGATAAAATCGTGGTCAGCCTCAAACGGCCAAACTGGGTTCCGAGTTTGACCCCAAATAAATTTTCTGATCCCTGGATCAGTTGGCTGTTCAAAGGAAGGCTCACATAACCCGCGTCGATGGTCTTGATAATCTCATCTTCCGAAAAATTATCGGTATCGTAATTGATTTTGAGATTTTGGTCAAAATTAAAGGTCGATTTGTTGTCCCAGTTAAATTTCAGGTTGAGTTTTTCCCCGATATTTCCCTCCACGTCCAGTCGGATGGGCATGTCGAAATCCAGACCGCCGTATCGTTGTTGGCGTTCGAGCAGGATGGGGTTTTCGACGTTTTGGTATTCATAGCCCAACGTGATATCGATACTTCCCCGGGGCTGAATGTTGATTTCGGACCCTCCAAAAAGTCGGTCGGCGAGGTTTTGGGATACATCGATGCGCTCCATCGGGTCCAGATCCAGACCACCGCCTGGCGAGATTCCTGATATTCTTTCGAGGTATTCCTGTTCCTGCTGTTGTTTTCGGAATTCGAGGAATTCACTAAACGTCATCGTCCGGGCATAAGGGGCGTAGTCGTCCCCGAGTCTGTTGATAAAATTGTAGGTGTTGGTTTCGGGGTTGTATTCCACCTCATCCTGCAGCAGGGGCGGATCCTTCAAATCAAAAGGATTGGGGAGGTTGGGGCGGGTCAGGTATTTACCAATATTTTCCTTGCCAGGGACGGTGTCCTGACTTGCGGTCAATGTTTCTATTGGGTTGACCTCCAGCGGTATATCATAGGGTCCATTCGCCTGCGTCTTTTGGGAAAAGATCAATAGAATCAGTATATTTAAGACCAATAAAGCGAGGTTCTGGAACCTTAGGTCAAAGTCAAACTTCATATATCTTCACAAAAATTATGGTAATTCAAATTTCTAAACGATCATAAACCCAAATCATTATCACGACATATATTTTAATGCCTGTTTTATCATCATTTCGACTGTACCTGGATTTTTGTCCTTTTGGATCTTCCTGATCGCGTGTTGGATTTTAGCTGGTGGGAAGCCCAGAGCTGACAATGCTTTTCGGACCTCCTGGATATTGTTTTGTTCAGCGGCCACAGCAGGGGTCGCCTCCGTCGGGTTGGGTAATTCTTCGTGAATTCTTGAGATTTTATCGCGAAGATCGATCAGAATTCTTTCTGCGGTTTTGGTTCCGATGCCTTTCACGCTTTTGAAGGCATGAATGTCTTCCGCTTCCACTGCATCGACGACCTGAGCCGGTGTCATGGATGACAGAATGAGTCGCGCCGTATTGGGACCGATTCCGCTGATGCCCAGAAACAAATCAAAGGCGGTTCGTTCTTCGCGGGTGATGAATCCGTAAAGCGTACGGATGTTCTCCCGGATGTAGTACAACGTGAAAAGTTTTACTTCCTCCTTGTCCTTGAGTCCCGAGTACGTGTGTATCGTGATGTGTATCGTGTATCCGATCCCCTGGTTGTCAAGTACCACGTGACCGGGACTGCGTTCAACAATTTGCCCGGTTATATATTCATACATATCAGAGTCCGTTTTGTGATTAAAATCGCCAATATATTAGTTAATGTTGTAATATGTTATCAAAATCCGTACCGTTTTTTAAAAAGGCCATATATTTGACCATTTTGGACGACAAACCTACGCATGAAAATTTTAATATTGGGAAGTGGAGGTCGCGAACATACGCTGGCCTGGAAATTTAGCCAAAGTTCACACTGTGAACGCCTTTTGGTAGCGCCCGGAAACGCTGGCACTGCCGGCATTGCCGAGAACATCGACCTGGATATTATGGATTTTGGAGCTGTAAAAAAAACAGTGCAGCAATACCACATTGATTTTGTAGTCGTCGGTCCGGAAGCGCCTTTGGTGGGGGGTATTGTAGATTATTTCAAAAAAGATGCGGAATTGCGAGGCGTAGCCATTCTGGGACCGGACCAGGCTGCGGCTCAGCTTGAAGGCAGTAAGTCCTTTGCAAAATCCTTCATGATCAGGCATGGCATTCCTACGGCAGGTTACCTCGAAGTTACTGCCGATAATATTCAGGAAGGGATCGATTATCTGTCCTCACTTTCTGCCCCATATGTCTTGAAAGCGGACGGTTTGGCGGCTGGCAAAGGGGTGCTGATCATCGATGATCTGGAAGAAGCCCGGCAAGAACTCCGGGCCATGCTTGAGGGAAAATTTGGGGAAGCCAGCCAAAAAGTGGTGATCGAAGAATTTCTGGATGGAATCGAATTTTCGGTTTTTGTTTTAACCGATGGTCAAAAATATATTCTTTTACCCGAAGCCAAAGACTATAAAAGAATTGGTGAGGGCGATACCGGACTCAACACCGGGGGCATGGGAAGCGTCTCACCGGTCACTTTTTTTGAGGGATCATTCCGGGATAAAGTCATCGAACGCATCGTGGAGCCCACCATTGCCGGGATCCAAAAAGACAATTTGCACTACACAGGATTCATTTTCTTTGGATTAATCAAAGTCGGTGGTGAACCTTTCGTCATCGAATACAATTGCCGGATGGGAGATCCCGAAACCCAGTCAGTCATACCCAGGATCAAGGATGATTTATTGGAATTGTCCTTCGATGCAGCACAACATCGTTTGACACCAGGTCAACTGGATATTGTGCCCAAAACAGCCTGCACCGTGGTGACCGTGGCTGGGGGTTATCCTGGATCTTACGAAAAGGGAGCAAAGATCGAAGGATTGAATATGGTTGTTGACCAGGTTTTTCATGCAGGTACCAGAAGGAGTCAGGAGGATATTGTGACCAGTGGGGGTCGGGTACTGGCAGTGACGGCGCTGGATGAAAAACCCGCCAGTGCCATGCAAAAAGCCCGGGAAGGAGCAGCCCTGATCCGGTACGAAGGAATTTATTTCCGCAATGACATCGGACAGGATCTATTGAAGCTGGAGGAATAAAGACCACTAATTGTATATTCCAGTCCATATTTAGTTAAATCCAATGAACTATCATGAGCAGTATCCCCGAATATCCGGTTCCCATGTATTCCCCGGCCACCCTGGTGATTGACCTGGGACATTTGCGGTCCAACCTCGTGTATTTCAGGACTCTGCTTTCACAGGAAACACGCATCATGGTCATGGTGAAAGCGGATGCATACGGATGTGGAGCTATCGAGGTGAGCCGGGTGCTGGAGGAAATGGGGGTCAGAGATCTGGGTGTGGCTTATACACACGAAGGTATTGCGCTCCGGGAAGCTGGAATTGAGGCCCATATTATGGTCATGAATCCTTTGCCACAGGAGTTTCCGGACATGATCAAATATCAATTGGAACCAGAATTGTCGGGATTTCCGCTTTTGCAACAATGGATGCAATTTGTCCAAAGTACCAATCCGGCCTCTCATCCGGTTCATCTGGAAGTGGATACGGGTATGCGACGGTTGGGGTTTGACCTCAATGAAGGTAAAAAGGTCGGTTCCCTGCTTCGATCCCATCCATCGGTCCGGGTTCGTTCGGTATTTTCGCATCTGGCGGCCAGTGCTGATCCGGCACACGATGATTTTACCAGAAAGCAATTCCGGCTATTCGAGCAATGGTATGCGGATTTTGAGGCGGCCACTGGCTGGTCGCCCATGCGACATATACTCAATACCGGAGGGATCATTCGTTTTCCAGGACATCAGTACGATATGGTTCGTTTGGGTATCGGATTGTACGGCATGGGGATGGAATCTCTGCCGGATCATGCGTCACTCAGGCCGGTCCAATCCCTTTATGCCTCCATTTCACAGATTCGGGATATTGGACCGAAGGAAACGGTGGGGTATCACCGCAAAGGTTGGCTCGAACGTCCCGGGCGCATCGCAGTAGTCAACCTGGGCTATGCGGACGGATTCCCCAGATTGGCCGGAAACGGCCGTTTTTCTGTATTGATTGCAGGAGTATTGTGCCCCGTGGTAGGCACGGTTTGCATGGATATGCTGATGGTTGATATCAGCGATTGTCCGGAAGCTCAGCCGGGTAGCGTAGCAGAAATTTATGGCCCGGGGAATCCTGTGGCTGCATTGGCAGAGGCGGCTCAGACGATCCCATACGAGGTGATCACCGGTAATCATCAGCGGCTGCGCAGGATTTATTTATAGGCATAGGATTTACGTTAACATTGATTATATCCGGAATGGCATGTGATTCGGATGTGGCTGGTATGGATGTGTGTTCTGAGGAAGTGGCCAATGCACTACAGGATTTCAAAGTACAAATGGTATTTGTAGGAGGTGCAGTGGTGAGTTTATACACCAATGATCCAGCGGCCGATGAAATTCGTCCTACCCATGATATTGATGTGACCTTGAATATTATCAACCTCAGTCATTGAGCATTTATCGAACTCAATAGCATAGAACAATATATCCTCCACCACCGGAGTGGGATGAATTTGAATGCCCGGCACTTCAACGAAAAGGTAGTACTTCATGGCATTAAAGTTATGATCGTAACTCCGAAAGTTCAGATATTTACAAAAAAAATTACCGTAAAAATTTGAAATAGTATTTTATTTTGGTATACTAGACTTAGAGCTCAAAAATCGAATTTACGTACTAGTAACTCATGAAGTACAGGACTGTGGATTACAGTAAGTCATTATAAATAAAAAATATTAGATCATGAAAGTAGTAAATTTCGCCTTTTTGACTTACAATATCGAATCCAATGTGCAGGATGCCCGATTGTACGTTTATGATTTGACGGGCAGGCAGGTGAAAAGTTACGAGATACAGGACCGGGGTCAGGGCGCGCTCACTGTAAAAGCCTATGAACTGGAAGCCGGCACCTATATCTATACTCTTATAGTGGATAACCGGGAAATCGATTCTAAGAAAATGATCCTTACTAAATAGTAAAATAATGAGAAACGTGAATTTGAATGTATTGTTCATAGTTTTTATTTTACTCCCGGGCTGCTCAAACGACATAGTAGATGTTGATAATGAAGACTTGACAGTGGAGGAGTTAAAGCTTAAATCTGGATTGCTGGGTGAGTGGATTGAATTATCACCCTGCGATTCCTGTAATATGCTTATATTCACGAAAAATGATTCAATCCTTCAAGAAAGTTTACTGGGCCATGGATATTTGTCTTCGAGTTTTGAAATTGTTGCTAAGGATTCAATTAGAGTCAAAAGGAATTGGGAGCTTGAAGAAATTAAAAAAACGACCACACATAAAATAATCTTTCATTCTAAGGATACACTTGAGATAAAATGGTTTTTACCTGTAGATTATGGTGTATTTGGGTTTGAAGATATTAAACTCTATAAATCTAAATAAATGAAATATATATTTATATTACAAATATTGTTGCTTACATCTTTTGGGATCAGTGCACAAACAGATTATTATTGGTATAAAGGAGAAAAAGTATTTCTAACCAAAATACCCGGGAAAAAATTTATCATATATCAGAATATCCAAGACACTTCGGGTTTAAAAAAAATCACTGAACTACCCGATGCTTTAATTATTGGGCATGGTATTTTCAAGACATCAAAAAGCATAGTGACATACAAAGGTAAAAAAAATGAGAGTCAAAATTGGGCTATGTTGTCCAGTTCCCTTACATCAGAAAAAAAACTAACTGAACAAGATCAAATAGTATATGAATCAAATTTTTATAAGACTGAACAGGAAGTAGAAGCGGGGTTATCCCATTTGTTCTATGTTAAGCTCAAAAATCCCACTGATGCCAATATTCTCGAGCAACTAGCTTCAGAGAATAATGTAGAGATTATTGGCAATAACAAATTTATGCCATTATGGTATACGCTTTCATGTACTAAATATTCTAAAGGTAATGCATTGGAAATGGCAAACGTGTTTTATGAATCCAATCTATTTGCAGGATCAGAGCCGGACTTAATGACAGATGATACACCTTTTTGTACAAATGACCCTCATTTTAATGAACAATGGGGACTTAATAATTCCGGACAATATGGTGGAACAGGAATTGATATAAATTTTTGTCAATCAAGACAAATAACAACTGGGGATCAAAACATAGTAATAGCAGTTTTGGATCAGGGATTTGAAATGAATCATCCTGACTTTGCTAATGTTCATGCTCAGAGTTTTGATACAGAATCTGGAACGTCACCAGCACAAGTTCTTGGAGACCACGGAACTGCTTGTGCAGGAATTATTGGTGCGAATTCAAATAATAGTATTGGAATTTCAGGTATTGCACCTGATTGCCAGATAATGTCAATAAGCAATAGTTTAGCTGGGATACCAAATAGTAGACAAAGAAGGGCAGATGGCATTAATTTTGCCTGGCAAAATGGAGCTGCGGTAATAAGTAATTCTTGGGGGTCTAGTGTGCAATTTCAAATTATAGATGATGCTATAGACAATGCATTAACGCAGGGGAGAAACGGACTTGGTACCGTAGTTGTATTTGCAGCAGGAAATGATAACGGTGGAGTAAGTTACCCTGCTAATTCAAATAGCGAAATTATTACAGTGGGAGCATTAAGCCCATGTGGAGAAAGAAAGTCTCCTAATTCTTGTGATGGCGAAACAACCTGGGGGAGTAACTTTGGTGCTGAACTTGACATAATGGCACCAGGCGTGCTTATCCCAACAACAGACAGGCAAGGGAACAATGGTTATAATCCCAACGTGGCTATCCACAACCTTAGTGGAGGATCTTTAGTCAACAGTGATTATACGGATGACGATTATACGGTTTGGTTTAATGGAACTTCTGCGGCTTGTCCTCATGTAGCAGCAATTGCAGGGTTAATTCTATCTCGCAATTCCCATTTAACCCAATTACAAGTTGCAAATATAATTGAATCAACAGCACAAAAGGTTGGAGGATATAATTATCAAAACACAGTCGGCAGACCAAATGGAACCTGGGACGATGAAATGGGATACGGTTTAGTAGATGCTTTTGCCGCTGTTCAAGCATGTCCAACAACAACAATTGAAAACCAAACCATTACTACGGATACTCATGTTTATTGTGATCGGCAATACAGTAGAAAACTATTATGGAGTATAGAAAAAACGTGAAACCATGAAAAAAGTGAGGTACAGTATAGGGTTTACGTTAGCATTGATTATTTCCGGAATGGCATGTGATTCAGATGTTCCTGGGTTGGATGAAGAACCAATGGGAATAGATACGCTGGACTTTAGAGAAGTCAACACTACAAAATTTTTAATGTGTATGTGGATGGATGATATAGCTCAAAAAAAAGACAGCTTCATGATCAGCACAGAAGATGACCTGAAAGAAAATTTTGAGGAAGAAGTGGGTTGCTGGGGCTTTATACCCCCCATTCATTTCAAGGATAGCGTGTTAATTGGCTATACCACAAGAATTGGTGGATCAGGACTCGACAATGACCGAATCCTCCTCTACGATCGATCCAATAATTCCCTGCGGTATTCGATTACCGCTTATAGCAATGACACCTCCGCTTTAAATCTGGATTTGAACTGGATAATGGTGCCTGATCATGATTTCGATTCCATTTCTTACCATCTTAAAATCGAGAAGCAATGAAACCACAACTATTACAAATATCGTGTTTGTGGTTATGTGATTCCTATTTGAAGATTAACTGCACAATAAAATTTCTTACAGTCATTTAACAATGATTCAGTCTCAAAACAGATTTATCCTATTGGTGATTGTATCTTTAGGAATAATCCTGAATATCAAGCACATCAATGAATTCCCTTCCCATATTCATGCCTGGGCGCAGTCCGACCGATACGCGCTGGCCGTGGGTTTTACGAACAATAACCTGAATTTTTTCAAGCCGCAGAATCTCATATACAACCATCTGTTCCCTGGCGACTTTACGGTACCAAGCGATCGGACAGAGACAGCCGTTTATTTCCCCATTCATGATTATATCCCGGCCATCATCATGAAGGTTTTCAAGGATGATTCACCGTGGATATTCAGGACCTACATCCTGTTGTACAGTTTTCTGGGCTTGTATGTCCTGTTTCGACTGGGATATTTGCTGACAGGAGATGTGTTTCGTTCCTTATTTGTGGTGATCTTTGGGGCCACTTCTCCGGTTTTTGTCTATTACCAGGCTGGTTTTTTACCCACCATCCCTTCGCTCGCCAATGTCATCATCGGAATTTATTTTTACGCTAAATACCGGGAAAGCCTGCGTTCGAAATACTTCATCACAAGCATTGTTTTTTTTACACTGGCCACGTTGAGCCGCCTGGCTTTTGCCATCCCTTTCATTGCGGTTTTGAGCCTCGAAATATTGCCATATCTTCTGCATAAAATGGTCCCTGGAGCCGATCCCGATAGTTATCGGGATCTGGTGGGGCAGCCCAAACCTGCCCGCACTCAAAGCTCGACTACTTTACTAAGCGGTCAGGCGGACACAGATGGGAACATCCGTCAGGGGTATAAGTCAAAGATAGTATCCATAGCCGGCTGTATGGTCTTATTGGCCGGGAGTTTCATTTATACCTCGAGTTTGCGAGATCGCTACGGATCAGATTTTTTGAATCGTCCGATGCCCCCGGAGAACCTATCGGAAACCTGGGCACTGATCAGATCCACGTTCAATCACTGGGGTACGGATTATTTCTCGACGTATCATTATGGGGTATTACTGCTGCTCATCCTCATCACTTTATTGATGCGCATAAGAAGAAGAAATATCCTGGCCCCGGTTACTACGATGGTGAAATGGATGGGCGCATTGACCATGATCATGTTTACAGGCTGTGTTTTATTGTCGATCCTGATGCTTCGCCAATTTCCGGCGCACGATTATTATTTCCTGGATACTTTTTTCCTGCCGATCCTATTGTTGATTATGGTTGTCTTATCGCTGTGGCCGAACCCGCCAGATTCTAAAACTTACCAATTAATTTCCATTGCTTCTGTGTCCATCATTTGTATTCCAATGGTTTTGATTGCCGGTAAAAGTCAGACGGATCGGAGGAATGCCCCACTGTGGGATCGAACGTCAAAGGCGATTTCTAATTTTGAGGGATCCGGGAGTTTTCTGGATTCCCTGGGAATAGACCAGGATGCCCGTATTCTTGCGCTGGATGCGAACGTTCCCAACGCTCCTTTTTTACTCATGGGAAGAAGGGGATATCCGGTGATGTCCACTACCCGGGAAAATATGATGAATTCCCTGACCTGGAACTTTGATTACATTGCCATCCAGAACGATTATTTTGTTTCGGATATCTATTCGGTGTACCCGGAGAT
>CALGAA010000095.1 GCA_937952445.1 uncultured Bacteroidota bacterium
TGAAAACAAAATTTATCTCCGTAATCCGCCCTTGCTTCGCCGTGCCGATTACACATAAGCACAGGATCGTGCCCCTTTTCTGGATTAAGGGTATAGACCACGACCTAAAGACCCTCGTGAAAGCGGAGAAATAACAGTCTGCGATCAGAGCATCCCGACAAACGAATCGCTGAATAAGTACGGCAAAAATAGTACAACCAACCCATAAAAAATAAGGCCCGCAATCACAAGAACGTATTCCCAGGTGGTTGTAAACACCTCATTGTAATGCCAGTAAATGCATATTCCCAGGAACCACAACCCCATATAGCCAAAGCAAATTTGCATTGCAAATATATAATGATGTCCAAAATCTACATAGCTTACCAGGATATATACAGGAATTGCACAGAAAATGAGCATTAACCCTGCTGGCAAACTGACGTACTTCTTTCTTTTTTCCACTGTAGTATTCATATCTACAACCATTTTTCTTCACAACGTAAAAGTTCCTTTTCCAGAATCTGTTTGCAATATCGATTTTCATGTCAGTAATCCATAACCCCCAAAACTGGACCTACAAAAACTCCTCCAATAACTAATCCAGCTACTGCACCAGATCCGGTATACCAGGTAGCTGCCACAGCCCCGATTGCAACCCCCGCCCATGTTTTAAATCCAGATCTTAGAGCATGGTCTTGGCAATCTTCATAATCCTGTTCAGCATACCGTACGCATCTATTGTATTCAATCTTACCCATATTTGTTCTGGTTTGGGGAATTCCAGGAATACTAATAATGGATCTTATAATCAAGTGATGATCTATTTTTTCAAATAGTACTTTTTCGGAGATAGAATAACTGCGAAGTTTATTTGATAAATATTGAACTTGATAAAAAAAATAATATATTTCTTCTAAATTTACTTCTGCAGATAAATAGGATGGAAAAATTTGGTCTAGTGATTTACCCTGATTAAGATCCTTGATAATGTTTGTGCATTCCTGTTGTGTCAATTCTTGTGTGTCATATAATTTATATAAAGGATTACCATTTAAGACGAGATCTATGAACTCCTGTAAAATAACTTCTTTTTGCGTTTCCAGGGTGAGGTAATCATCTTGTTTACATTGAACACACAAGAGTAAAAGAATCGGAAGAAACTGGGTGAATCGGCAAGTAAGTTTCATAAATCAAATATTTAGAATGTCCTTTAACAATCCTTGTTATAGGTAAATATAGCTAATTATTATAAACTTAATGTTTCATTTCTATTAAATCCTATAATTTAACATTTAGAGCACAGATACTAAATTGAGAAATACTAAGTTTTGAACAATCTAATCTGAATTAACACCCTATGATTAAAAACAATGCTGCAATTGAATTTCTTGCCCCCCTGGAAGTGCTTCCCCTTCCAAAATGGAGAAGACAACTCGACGTAAATGTATTTGGGCAAATAGCTATGATCCAGGCGCTTTTACCTGCATTATTCGATAGTTGTGGAACCATTGTCAATATTAGCTCAATCGGGGGGAAAGCAGCAATGGCCGGATATGGACCTTATGCTAGCACCAAATTTGCCTTGGAAGGTTTGAGTGATGCTTTACGCAGAGAGCTCGAACCGTTTGGAGTGAAAGTCGTCGTGGTTGAACCAGGCGGAGTGATTTCGCCCATGAGTGCACAGGTACGTGTAAAAGCCGAAAAAATCATACATGAAATGACAGACGAACATCGGAACAGATACGGGGGACTTATGCATGCCATGATTTCGTTGGCAGAGACTTATATTAAAAATGCGGTACCTGCCGAAAATGCAGGACAAATCATAGCCATCACCATCACAAGCAAACGACCACGCACGCGATATACAATCGGACGAGATGCGGCTATGGTTAGATTAATGAATTGGATTTTGCCCGACAGAGCACTGGACAGACTTGTAGCTCGAATGAATAGAGCACACTACCCAGGATAACTAATATCATTACTTACACCACTGAGCTCGATAGTTTTACTACGCAAACCACCACCCAAATCGAATAAGGAAAATGGGGTATGTTGCAAAATCGGACTATCCCCGGATCTCATTAATAGTTCTTCACTACCGGGTTGGATATAATAGATTCCATCTATAATTATCCACATAGTATATGGGGTCAATGGAACGGATTGGGGACAGTACGATCGGACAACATATGCCCATAGGAAACCATCAATCAATTTTCCTCGCAAGAGCGCTTTATGAGCCATACAGGAAAGCAGTTTGAACCGGACAAGAAAGTTGTGGGTCCCTTTTGTCCGTAGGTTTATCATCACAACCAAACTCAAAATAATTATGATCATAGTAATGACAGGGGGCACCTCTGGTATTGGTGCAGAAACCTTACAGCATTTAGCAAAATTGCCCGATACCATAGTATTGGTTGGCGCACGAGGCAGAAAACGTACCGTGCCTGAAGGAACAGAGGTTCTTCCACTTGACCTTTCTTCGTTAAGCAGTGTTCGATCCTTTGCTGAAAACATTAAAAAACGTCTAGGGAATGCCAAAATTGATGTCCTGGTATTGAATGCGGCGATTCGGGCGACAGATAACGACCAACGAAGCGAAGAGGGTTTTCAATTGACCTTTGCAACCAATCATCTTGCCCATTATTTATTAGCACGGTTATTGTGGCCGAGCATGGCAAAGGGTAGTAAAATTGTTATTACGACAAGCGACACGCACGACCCTGCCATTGTTCCATTTGGTCCGAAAACCTTGAACCCAGGAGAATTGGCGTATCCCAATGAAAATAGTCCGCAAGGTATGCGGTTTTATGCCGCAACAAAACTCTGTAACCTTCTCACTGCCCGCTCACTTTCAACCATAAGCACAAAAGATCATAGAGATATTCGTGTAATTGCCTTCAACCCCGGACTAACTGGCGGCACTTCGCTCATGGGTAAGCAATCGACATTTACTAAGGCGTTGGTCACGGTCTTCCTACGTCCATTATTTCACCTGGTCAGCATTTTCATTCCTTTTTTATACATTGGGCGGGTAGAGCGGGCGGGCAAAATCCTGGCAGCGCTCGCATTAGGACAAGCAAGGGTACCAGAAGATAAAATTTATGCGTCATTGGTAAGAGGAAAACTTACCTTTCCTGATCCTTCCCAACTTGCTCAAAACAATGACGTTAGAGATTTATTATGGAAAGAGAGCGCTGTAATGGTAGACTTGCCTGATCAGGTGTGAATAAAAGAATGTCATGGAAAACCATTCAAATAAAATGACACCCAACGAATTTGTTTTTACTATAGATGCCGAAAGGAAAAAAGAGTCAGACCGGTTTCTTTCAGAAAGCATTTTGGTTCAGCAAATATCGGGGCAACTAACCCTTGAAACGAATATCGAGAAAATAGTGATGGAACCTGGTGATATATTTTTGGTCCGAAAACATCAATTTGTAAAAGTGACTAAAACCCCTATAGGCGGTGAATACCAGAAAGCCGTACTTTTAACCTTCAAGGAAGAAATTTTGAGAAAATACGCATTGGAAAATCAACTGGCCCACATCGAAAAGTACATCGGACCGTCGAACATCCCCATTCCTGAAAATTCCTTTCTGAAGGGTTACTTCAGTTCTTTAATCCCGTATACCCAAAATCGAAAGAACATCAACGATCTATTAATACATATGAAAGTCAAGGAGGCCGTTCAGCTTTTATTGCTGAAAAAACCTGGCCTTAAAAATTTCTTGTTCGACTTTTCAGAGCCGCATAAGATTGATTTGGAAAAATTCATGTTATCGAATTACAAATTCAATGTGCCGATTGAAAGTTTTGCAAAATTAACCGGTAGAAGTCTTGCTACCTTCAAGCGTGATTTCCGCAAATCATTTGGAATTCCACCACGACGATGGTTACAAAACAGGCGGCTTACCGAAGCACATTATCTCATTGAAAAATATAATATGAACCCAACCTCAATCTATTTAGATCTTGGCTTCGAAAGTATATCCCATTTTTCCTACACTTTTAAAAAGCAATTTGGTTATTCACCATCGGAATTGGCAAACCAGGATAAAAAATAAGACCTCTCAAAAAACGTATGGATATTAAGAGGTTCTGATTAATCAATAATGGATTGGTTCGAAAGTCGATGCAGTCATCAGGATGCGCTGACTACTACTGACTCCACAGCAAATGAATTTTTCAGTCGGTATCAGAATCTTGTTCCGTATTATTAAAACTGTGATCTAACTCCCACGTTGATTACAAAACCATTGGAGTAGATTGGTTTTCCGGGGATCTTATCAGCCTTCGCTCCAGTCCCTACTCCTCCGGCCTCCAGGAAATAGTTGACGTGTGGATCAAAAAAGAATTCGAATCCAAACAGACCATAGCCGCCAAATTGAATCGATTTTGATGAAAATTCATCTGAAGGAAACAGGAATATGGCTCCCCCCTCGCCATAGACCCGGAGGAAATTATTAATCTCGCCAACCGATTGAACAATCCCTAACGAGGCATTGGAATACGATGTCCAGGTTGTTTCGGAACTACTGTTAAGATGTTCATTCCACATCAGATTACCCTTTATTCTGACTGCCATTTTCTGATTTGCGAAATATGGGGTAGTCAGGTTGAGGCCGATTCCAAAATCATTTTGAAGTTGCCCGACCTGGCCTCCGATCCCAAAATTTTTGTTCAAACTTTCTTGTGCTTGTATTTGTAAAGCCAACAAGACAATTCCAAAGGTTATTCCAATTTTTTTCATAATGTTTATTTGAATGTACGTAAATGAATATTCTGGTTGTGGTTCTATAATTTCTTCCTCTCCATCCGTCGCCCCTGTCGCTCTGCTGTTGATTCAATATGTTTTAGTTCATAAGAATAACGTCTTATCGTTGCTCAAATGCTACCACTTCCAAAATCTTTTTGGAAATGCCCGATCTGAGCTCCGATCTCTAAAATTTAGGTTCCTTCGTTCGGGAGATTTAAAGTGGGATTAACCACCGAATCCTGAAAAATCGCTCCCGTTTTCGCCGGGGAACTTCCATTTCGCGACCGCATCATCCGTAACGGAAAATCCTTCATCCGAGAGAGATAAGGTTCATGCTTTCTACGTGTAACTCACCACCTTCATTTGAGCCACAATTTCTTTTAAATGTTCCTCATCGGTGCCACAGCACCCCCCGAAGACGTTAATATGTCCTAAGAGGTCTTTCAGCATCCTGTGTTCGTGGCCCAATTCTCTGGGGTTGCCCCGGTCCAATTCGGTGGCCTCATCCAACTCCGCGTGGCTTTTGCAGGAGGCATTTGCCCTGATGCCCCGGATTCTTTGTATCCATTGCTCATTTTTGCCATCCAGCAATACGTGTATGAAATGTGTCGGGTGAGCACAATTGATCATATAATACAGTGGAAGTTCCTGTACGCTGTTGTCCACTTCTTCAATGGCTTCTTTTAAACGCATTCCCGATGGCAGCAGTCCGTCGGTTTCCACGGTAAAAGAAAGGACTACCGGAAGATGAACCGAGTTGGCTGCACGGGCAATCCCGATAGCCTCTTCCACATAATTCATCGTGATGGCACTAATCATATCCACCGGCGTCTGGCTAAAAGCTCCTATTTACTGTGAGTGGTATTTCTGAGCTTCATCACTATTCATTCTATCTCCGGGAACATATCCATCCCCCCGGGGGCCCACACAACCGCTGAGAACTATGGATTCTGACCCTGTCGTAAATTCATTTCTCAAATCAACCAAAAGTTGAACAGCCTGCTTATTGACATCTAAAATGGCAGATTTTGGGTAACCTATTTTTTCAATCCAATCGGGATTCGCCCGCCACGTAGGACTTTCCAAAATGAATCCGGTATTTGAATCCCTTGCTATTTTCAAATACCCCTTATAGTAATCTTTGATCGCGTGATATCCTTTCTCATCTTTCAAAAGATCGAAAGCTGAAAAATAAGGAAGGTCAAATCCTTCGTGGAAAATTAAAGTCGTTTCCAGACCACCATCGGTCAAGAACAAATCAGCTGACTCATTCGGAAACATTGTTTTGGTCTTAGTCATGTTATTTTTTTCATTTAGTTATTGCACGAAAATCCCGGCTGCACGCCTGACACGACATTTCAATTGGATGAGGAAACCTCTTCTTTGGAAACGTCCTTAAACAACAGCATATCCGATATTCTGGAAGAAGCTCCCATATAAAATCCGTTTTCGTAATCAAAATTCCTGGGGTTTTTCCATGTTCCAAACAGCATGTCATAAATGGTAATATCCCCATAGTTGTAGGCATGGATGCCCCTGGCATGGTGAAGGACATGAGCTTCAGGCCGTTGTACGATGTACCCCAACCATGCAGGCGTGCGGATATTGCTGTGTTGGAACATACTGAAAAAAGTATTGACCAAAATTATCACGGTAGCTGCCTGAGGAGAAAATCCGGCTACCAGCACCAGCAAGAAGCTGCCTAATGCCGTAAAACCAATCATGTCCATGGGGCTGAAAATAAAGGCACTGTAGGTATCTACCCTTTCCACGCTATGGTGCATTTGATGAAACACCTTCCAGAGCACATCGCTTTTGTGCATAGACCTATGCCACACATACACCCCCAGCTGATAGAGGAGTACGCCAATCAGCGCACCCCAGATAGTACCCAATCCGGTGAGGTCAATAAGTTGATATGCTGCTAGGTATCCGTCCCATATCAACGGAAGGTAACTGGACAGGTAAAAGAATAGAACAAAAAATATAAACCCTTTGAGCTTCCAATACTTCACAGTGGGAAGCGGGCGAGCGGGGAACAACGCTTCCCAGATCATTAGCCCTGCATAAATGGCTATGATGATCAGACTAATGGGGTCCAGCAAAATTTCAAGTGGTGAAGGCATGACTTTCCTTTTTTAAATTAAATAATGGCGCAAAAGTAAAGGTCAAGTGCAACGGAAGTTTTTCTCAAACGTTCTGCTTTTTTGCTGAGCGGTTCATATGGAACAGATAAGAAAAAAAAATGAAGAGCCCCTATGTTCTCATTTTGGTAGGAGATACGCCATACTTCTCTTTGAAGACGCGACTAAAGTGGGAAAGATTTTCGAAACCGCTATTGAAAGCCACCTCACCGATATTCTGTTTCCCCGCTTCCAGAAAGGACATGGCAAGTTCCAGCCTTTTTTGGGTAAGCCACCTTCCCGGCGTTGTCTGATAGTACTGAAAAAACTCCTTTTTAAATACCGAAAGACTCCTGTTGGCCATCCGGGCGAACTGTTCCACGGACAGGTTGTACATATAGTTTTTCTCCATCACCTCCCAGATCGGGGTTTTGGAAATATTCATGATACTATTTGCATAAGCAAGTACATCCTTATTGGCCGGATCCAGAAAGATGTTAAAAAGAAGTTCTTTGAACTTGAGTTCCAGTAAGCCTTCAGGGACGGGCAGTTCTTGTTTGAAATAAGGGAGAATGCTGAAAAAAAACGCACGGGTAGTCTCGTTCAAATGTATTTCCAACAGCATATCGGGAGTTGTGTCAGGGAGATTTGCCAAAGGAAGGTATTGATGGTACTCCTCGATCACCTGGCGAAAAAAACTATCCTTAAAGTAAAAAGCAAGGACTTTCCATTCCGTTGCTTCGGGCATTTCCTGTAAATAGGCTGTTTTCCTGCTGAGGATGCAGGAATGTTTCGTAAGATGGCATGATTTTCCGCTCTGATGCAAAACTCGGCCACCATCCAGGGTAAACATTATTTCGTTGTAGTGGGAAAAAAGTTGCATTTGTTTATCCACCTGTGGGCACTGGTAATACAAAAACAGCGCATCCTTTACGGCCAAATGCTTAACAATATCAGGGGCGGCGGCCATGCTGTCATCATAGTTGTTGTATACAAGGCTCATAATCAATAGATAAAAAATCAGAGCAAATGTCGATATCCACAGGTGTTCAGGCCGAGGCTATTTTCTCCACTATTTAAAAGGAGTAATTATATCTATTTCACTCCTTTGGTTAATTCCCCGTCCAGGGAGCCCCTGTTCTTGCAGTTCCGGGCTATGCGAACCGGGCACTTTTCAACACTCACTCAAAGTACATAATCGCAAATATAACAATAACTTTATTATTAAGTGATTTGCAAAACCGATTTCACATTAAACCTACAATAGATTACTTCATCCTCCAGTTTATCATATGTGATAAAGTATTTAAATTAAGTATACTGCGTTATAGTGTTCATTGAAAATAAAATTATTATGATCATAATCCTATTAGCAATAATCTTTTGGTAAAGTCCGCCCTTCTCTGGTATCGTTTTGTAGTTTTGAAAGAAAGAAAAATTTCTTCAGCAGTCCTTCATATCTGAGGTTAAATCACTTCTTTCCATACGCATCACGTGGGTTCTCAAAAGGTAAGGAAACCAGGACCATGACTGAAGTATGCTGATAATTGGACACCAGTATCCATCCAGGTAATTTCAACAACGACATTCTCCGATTGTCATAGCCGACCTTGATGACCGCGTTCACATGTACCCATGTCTTCTGGAAGTCCTGAGGAAAATCACCAGAATCCCGGATTGCTTCCAATCTCCAGAATATGGTACCCCGGGATTTCCCCTGGTGGATGAGTCAACTGGAATTCGTACCCTATATACGGGCATTCGTGCTTCCCATGACAAATAACTGCTATATTGGGATACCGAACGATCATATCACAAAGCAGCAAAATGTCCCCTGAGGTTTATCACAATATCCGACTTGAATCCGAAAGACTGGTCACTCGACCAGTGACCAAAGATGATGTAGATCAATGGATGGAGTTTTTTTCTGAAAAGGAAGCCGTTCAATTTTTTCCAGACACAGGAATCAAATCCAATCAAGAAAGGGCTGCGGAATGGATCGATCGGCAAATTGACCGGTATAATACAAACACATACGGATTACAGGCTATAATAGATAAACATACGAACGAATTGATCGGCCAATGTGGGTTGTTATTACAGGTCGTAGACGGTCAGACAGAATTGGAAGTCGGCTATCATATTCTAAAAAAATACTGGGGTCAGGGTTTTGCGCCGGAAGCTGCCAGGTTATTTATCGACTATGCCTTTGCACACGGCCTGGCGGAATCGGTCATATCCATCATCGATATAAGAAATATAAACTCCAGGAAGGTAGCTCAAAAGAACGGGCTGGAACTTGAAAAACAAACTCTCTGGAAAAATCTGAAGGTGGAAATCTACCGAATAAGCAGAAACAAATGGGAAAATGTATGAGCAACCTGGAACTCCTGGGAATCTGGGAACTCCTGCTTCTGGAACCAATTAACATCACGTAATATCTTCCTGCCCTGTACTACGTTGGCGAATAGTTCTCAGCTAGAAAATTATAAAGCTTGCCAACTTCATCGGGCCAGGTCTTGCTACGTCGCGTCTTGAGCCGCTGCTCGGTACAGGGTTGGTCAATAGAGTTACTGCCAGTCTGGCTAAACTGGCGCTGATATGCTCGGTGTGGGTGAATGTCCGTAGCCGGAAGCATAATTAAGCCTGGTTCCAATCCCTTTTCCATTCTTCCGTTTGTGAATAACCTCTCCATTGTTTATATTGTAAATTTTTCAGAAACTATTGTCATGCTAAAGACGTCCGTGCCCAATGTTCAGCATTCGTTCGAGATCAGACCGGTAACGCACCGGGGGGTTCCGGTATGGATGGTCACATTTTCGTTTAGTGAAGAATTGTATAACCAATGTAGAAAGTGGGGTGGTCGGTACAGTCGTACACACCGGGGTTGGTGGTGGTCAAAAGAGAAATTGAATAAAACTGAACTTAGGAAGAAATTATCGGGTAAATCTTTTACAAAGGAAGAAAACAGGAAAACCATTTCAAAAACCGCTGAAAAACCTGGTATTGCTGATCTGGTCAGGGAGAAGATCGGAGAGATGGAGTTATGGATGCGGCAAAAAAGGTATAGCCCAAATACCATAAAAACCTATGTGAGTTTTGTAAGGCAATTTTTCGCCGCAAGGCCGGACCTCGACTGGAACAGTTTAAAAACAGATGACATTATCAATTACAATTATCAACATTATATTTCTTCGAAAAAGTCTTACAGTTCACAGAATCAATGGATAAATGCTATTAAAATATATCTAAAAGTACATGGACTGGATCATGATGGACTCCAGAACATCGAAAGGCCTCACAAATCGCACTATTTGCCGGATGTTTTGACGCCGGAAGAAGTCAAAGCGATATTCCGCCTTACTATCAACCTAAAACACAGGACATTGCTGATGCTAATCTATTCCTGCGGTTTGAGGATTGGTGAAGCTCTTGAGCTCAAACCTGACGATATCCAGAGCCAGGAGGGCCTAATATATATCCGGGGTGGAAAGGGTCAAAAAGATCGACGTGTACCTTTATCGGACAGGATACTGCAAGAACTGAGGCAATATTACCAAAGATATCAACCCAGTGAATATCTATTTGAAGGGCAGAAGGGTGGAAAGTACAGCAATAGCAGTGCTGCCCAGGTATTGAAACGGGCTGTTCAGAAGGCTGGTATAAG
>CALGAA010000096.1 GCA_937952445.1 uncultured Bacteroidota bacterium
GAAATTATGGGGTTTTGGTTTTGGACGGTGGTATTTGCATGCGTTATGGTATGGTATATCGTGGTGACGGTAATCGTAACCGTACGAGGTGGCAAAGACTTAAGGGATATGTTTCGAAATATGGATAATGATTAATGAATAAGCACTGGGTCAATTTATACTAAATTTCGATTTTTGACCTTTGGTTATGTGGTGATCAGTGTAGACCGTAATGAAAGATACAATTCATCAGAACGAGAAATCCATAGAAATTAATCCTAAAACTCCACCTGAATTCATTATCATCGGTGCCGCTAAAAGTGGAACCACAGCATTTTTTGATGCCTTGTGCCACCATCCCGATGTGTATGGATCCCCTGTGAAGGAACCCCACTTTTTCTCCCAATTTCAAATCGAAAACTTCTCGGAAAATTTCCGGTTAAACAACGTTTTCGATGCTGAGGAATATTTTTCCCAGACCGAACTTACACAACAATTTCAATTGTTTGTCTCAGATTTGGACCAATATACGCGGTTGTTTGAACCTGCCCCCGCCCATTCGATAAGAGGGGAAGCAAGCACCTCCTATTTGTTTTCATCCGAAGCTCCCCGGCGAATTTTGGAGCACAATCCCCAAACCAAAATAATTGCTATCCTTCGAAATCCTGTGGAACGGGCATTTTCACATTACATCATGGCTCTCAAATATGGATATACGACCGATGATTTTATATCAGCCATTCGCAAAGATCAGGAAATCGCCGATAAGGGTTGGGGAAAATCACAGTTGTACCTCGAACTGGGTCACTATGATGAGCAAGTAGAAAGGTATTATCATTATTTTCCCAGAGAACAAATTCATTTAATCCAACACGAAATTTGGAAATCGGAACCTGATATGGTTTTTCGTGAGGTACTTCAATTTTTGAATCTCGATCCCAAAAATGAGATACCCCAACTCATTCAAAATGCGGGTGAAGTACCGAGGTATCCCCGGCTCAATCGTATGATGCATCAGTGGGGTTTAAGACAACGGTTGGCCAACCGCTTAACCCCAGGTATAAAAAACACTTTGCGGCGGTGGTATTTACAGCCCAAAAACCGGATTCCATTCGATCCCGAAACGCGTCATTATCTGATGGATTATTATCGTCCCCGGATTGAACGTCTCGAAAACATATGGGATCGGGATTTGTCGATGTGGAAAGAATGATGCTCACCCACAGGTCACTTGCGCCTTATCCCCATTAAATTCCATGATGAATCCAGCGGATTTCTATTCTCAAATCAGAATTAATATATCTTTGTATGAATTTTGCAGCATTATTCATTGAACCACAATTCTGGAAATGATATTCCATTCCCCCGTCGAACCAGTCTATTACCTATTGCCCTTTATTGGATTAGTCGTCGGATTATTTGGAACTATGGTCGGTGGAGGAGGGGGATTGATATTTCTGCCTGTCCTGGTTTTATTCCTGGGAATTCCTGCGCATACAGCTCTTATTACCTCATTGGTTGCTACTTTACCCATCACTCTTGCCGGGTCGACGGTTCATTATCGCAAGGGGAACATCAATACCAGGGTAGCGGGATTATTTGCAGGGGCCGGACTTTTTGGGGCATTTGCCGGTGCATCAATCGCCAATCAGTTTAGTGAAAATGGTTTGGTGACCGGTTTTGGCCTGTACTGCATTGCCATCGGGGTATACATTTTAATCTCGACCCACCGGATACGAATGTTGCCCAGCGGACTGCAAACCAACACAAGCCACAAGGGACAAAAAAATTTACTCAAAAGTTCATTTTTTGGATTTTCCTCCGGTGTTATCACGGGGGCGTTTGGTACAAGCGGAGCTGCCCCTCTCATGGCGGGCTTGTTTTCGATGAAAATACCCGTCAAGATCGTCATCGGCACCTCCCTACTGGTGGTCGCATCCAATACATTTTTCTCCATCGGAGCCCATTTTTTGGTGGGAAGCGTAGATCTAACCCTCGTATATTTTCTCACAATCGGATCATTGGTAGGGGCCATCATCGGTCCGTCTATTATATCCAGGGTCAAAACGGATCATTCTGAAGTCCGCATCAGATATTCATTTGCAATAGGGATTATTATTCTGGGAATTATAATGATTAACGGATGAATGAACCCTCGACTCACTTTTCACCTCTTATTTGGACGATTTATGGGGTCATCATACTCTATTTTGCATTGGGAGCTACCGGATTTTACCTGATCAATCGAAAAAAGCCCACGGATGTGGCCAGGAAAAGTTATTTAAAATTTCTGGTGTACTTCCTGATCATCAACTTGTTGTTCTGGTGCATCGTATTGTTTCCCGGTGGATTTCCTTACCTGGTTATTGCGATTGTTTTGCTCGGCATATGGGAATTGAGCACCCTTTTTGTTCGTTCCGGATTTAAGAACCTTGCGGTTTTTCTTCTATCATTACTGGTTTTAATATCCTTTGGTTTTGGATTTTATCGGTTTAGTCTTTTGTCCAGCGAAACCATGTTGTACGTGTTTTTGATCGTCTCGATCTTTGATAGTTTCAGTCAAATCACCGGCCAACTATGGGGGAAAAAGAAAATCGTTCCGACGATCAGTCCCAATAAAACGTATGGCGGTGTTATCGGAGGATTTTTGGTGGCGGTACTCAGTGCTTTTCTGCTTATGGTCCTTCACCCCGAAATGTCCTTTGACTCCAGGTTGATTTATATCATAGGACTCGTGGCGTTCGCTTTTATCGGCGACCTGCTTGCTTCGTGGTACAAGCGTGTATATGGAGTCAAAGATTACAGCCAGTTGATTCCCGGGCATGGTGGCATCCTGGATCGTTTTGATAGTCTTATAGCCGCCGCAGCATGGGCATCGGTCTGTTTAGAGGTTCCCAACATCTTGTTTTAGTTCAATTAAAATTGCAATAGAATGGATCAAGTACTTTGGATTTCAATTTGTTACCTTGTCGGAATCAGCCTCCTTTTGGTCCTCAACGAATTGAACTACAGGTATTGGAAGTTTAAAGGGGAATACAGTCGAAAAATAGCTCATGTACTGGCAACTTTGGCTACACTTCCCTTTCCCTTTCTATTTGATAGCCACTGGTACGTTTTGGCACTGGCTTTTTTGTTTATGCTTGTACTTCTGGTTACCCGGCACATCCGGCAATTGAATTCCATCCACGACGTTTCACGACGCTCATATGGTAGTTTTTTATTACCTATCGGCATATATCTGGCGTTTCTGATTTATACGTTATCCGGTAATCCGATTCTGTACATTATCCCAATCAGTATATTGGCCATAAGTGATCCTATGGCTGCCATCGTGGGCATGAGTATAAAAAAACACAACGTACCGCTATCGTGGCCGGGGCGGAGTAGTAATAAAACCCTGTTTGGTTCCCTGGCATTTTACATATCCAGCACGATTTTATGCGCCGTAATTCTGATCTATTTCGGAATAGATATAAATCATGTGTTGCTGGTTTCTCCGATTATTGGATTTTTGGGTACTTTGGCCGAATTATTTAGTTGGAGGGGGTCAGACAACCTATCAATTCCCTTGTTTGTGCAATTGGGATTGCTTTTATTTCTCTAATGCCCTACTCGAATTCTATTGAGACAGCAATGAATTTCATATATAGTCCGTGGAATTTGTCTCAAATTTGTAATATTTAATATAAATTTATTGTTACTAAATGTCAAATACACCTCCTATGAAAAAAATCGTCATCGCAGGTGCCAATAGTTTTGTCGCTTCTCATTTCGTTCATGAACTACTGGTCCAGGGATTCGATGTAATAGCATTGGTCCGGGGTTCGTCCGATCAGTCGGCACAAGATCGAATGAACCAGGCTTTGATCGATACAACGCTGAACTTTCCATCCAATTTTGATCAGTTGACCGTTCTCGATTACGCGTTACTCGAGGAGGACTTCGGAATTCCCGGTTCAAAATTGGAGTGGATATTCAGTGAAGGGGTGGATTTTTTTCATTTTGCGGCAAGCCTCAAATTTGATTATCAGTCCAAGGAAGAAATTTTTAAAACCAATGTGGACGGTCTGCACAACGCTTTAAAAATTTTCAATCGATACTCTCGAAACAACGACCGTTTGTTTTTTATTAGCACCGCATATTCCTGCGGTATATTCCCCGGAAGGTTCGAAGAAAAATTTTATCCGGAAGACGATATTTCAAGCTTTCGAAACTACTACGAGCAGTCTAAAAGATACGCCGAAAACACCCTGAAAAAATTCATGGAAGAAAACGGTACACAGGCTCATGTGATCCGATTGTCCCAGGTGGTGGGAAATAGTGAGACCGGCGTTACAATTACTGATTACGGAATTTTTGACTTTGCCAGGCGGATTCAGGCCCTGTCATATGAATTTCCGCACCAAACCATTCGTATCCTGGCGGACCCCCAGGCAAACCAAAATCTCATCGCCATCGATACCACCGTGCATGATTTGATGCAATTGCTAAAGGTGGAATCGTTGCCTACTATTCTCAATTTTGTGGCGAATAAGCCGGTTGAAAACCATCAAATCATCCAGACCATCAGCGATCTCTTGCCCATCAACCTGGTTCCAATCAAAGACATCACCGCCGACCAAATGAACAAACTCGAACAGTTGGTTTTATCCGGGATGTCATTCACCGGCAATTACATCGATACCGATATCCGGTTTGATACGACAAATCGGGATCACGTCATTTCGTCCAACAACCGGACGGTTTCAAAGGAAAGCCTGGAGGCGATGCTCTCCTACTACCTCGATCAATTACATAGTAAATACGCCGGAAAAGAAAAGGCGGACAAGCGGGACGTGCCCTTATGAAGAAAATTATAGTAAAAGGTGAGAATGTTCTGAATGTTCCCAATATTCTCAGTTTGTACAGATTATTGGTTTTTCCTGTCATTTTATACATGGCCTTGACCGGTAATGAAAAATGGTTTGTGATCCTGATTTGCATTAGCCTGGTGAGCGATATTCTGGACGGAAACATTGCCCGGTTATTTAAACTCCAGACCAATTTCGGAGCGGCTCTGGACAACCTGGCCGATGTATTCACCTTTGCGATGGCTTTGTTGGGATTATTTGTGTTCAAATGGACCGAGATCCAACCCCATTCGTGGTTTTTATTTCTTTTTCTGGCCATTTTCGTTTTGAGCTACATCGTCGGATTCTTCCGGTTTGGTAAGATTCCCGGCTTACATTTGTACGGTGCGGTTACCGCAGGATACGTGCAGGGAATTTTCTTCTTCATATTATTTGTTTTTGGGTTTTATCCCTGGCTGTATTATTTTGCCGTAGGATTGGGGATCGTTGCTTACATCGAAAAAATTTTGGTATTACTTCGGTTAGATGACATCAGAATTGGTGTGAAAGGGTTATATTGGTTGATGAAGGACGATAAAAAATAAAACCGGGCCGGAAATTTCAAACCATGGAATTCAATTATAACCGCCGAAGATTTCTTAAAAATAGTTCAGCTGCTTTTGCATTGGCCTCTTTGGGTGATTATGGCCTGAATTTGTTTTTCCGTGAAAAACGCTGGCGGGTGGGGCTGATCGGCTGTGGCTGGTACGGTAAGAGCGACCTGGCCAGATTGATGCAAGTGGCCCAAATCGACGTGGTGGGACTATGTGACGTCGACCAGAATCATATCAATGAAGCCGTCCGGTTGGTACAGGAACGACAGGGTAGCGATGCTTCACCGTACACCTACACGGATTATCGCAAAATGCTGGATCAGCATGAGTTTGATATCGTCATCATCGGTACGCCCGACCACTGGCATGCGCTCAACACGATTGATGCGATCAAGGCCGGCGCACACGTTTTTGTACAAAAACCGACCAGTGCGGATGTCATCGAAAGTGAGGCCATGTTATCCTATGCTCGCAAATACAATAAAACCGTTCAGGTCGGGACCCAGCGAAGAAGCACCCCTCATTTGATCGAAGCCAAGCAAAAAATCGTGGATCAGGGCTTGCTCGGTCAGATTGCTCATGTCGATATGTGTTGCTACTACCATATGCGAGCTAACGGTAATCCGGACGTGATCCCTGTTCCGGACTTTTTTGATTACGATATGTGGACCGGACCTGCGCCCCTCCGGCCATTTGACAAATTGCCCCACCGTGGATGGTGGCGGACATTTATGGAATACTGCAACGGAATTATCGGTGATATGTGCGTCCACATGTTTGATACGGTCCGGTGGATGCTTGATCTGGATTGGCCTGACCGGATCTATTCGACCGGCGGCATCCTGGTTCAAAAAAATGGCAAGTCCAATACTCCGGACACCCAAACCGCAACATTTGAGTATCCCGATCTTAAATGCGTATGGAATCATCGGAGCTGGGGAAATCCTGTAGACCCGGAATACCCCTGGGCTTTTAAGATTTACGGGGAAAAAGGCATGTTGGCCGGGAGCGTGTGGAAATATGATTTCACACCGTATGGCGAAGGGGAAGCCCTCCATGGGGATGTGGTTTATGAAAAGGAAAAATTCCCCGAAGATCTCAGGGAGAAAGATTTGGAAATTCACACCGCTCCGGCGATGCGCCGTCATATGCTGGATTTTTTGGCCGCGATAGATTCGGGCAAACAACCGATCGCAGATATCCGGGAAGGACATATTTCATCTGCCAGTTGTATTCTTGCGAATATTTCCATGCAATTGGGGAGGTCGTTGGAATATGATCCGGAACAGAAGGTGGTGAAAAATGATTCTGAAGCTACGCAGCTTTTAAGAAGGCCATACCGCGAGGGCTGGATGCATCCCGAATTACCATAGATATTGATTCCCTACTTCATTCATCAACTCACCTCCCTGACAACGGGAAAACATATTCTCATTTGAATTTTAAGGATGGGATCACTTACAATGCTTGTTGGACGTGCTCCAGCAAAACGGGTACTTTTTCAAAGGGATCTCCGGCTCCAAGCGTTTCAATCGGTAAATATCCCCGATAGCCAGAATCTTTGATGATTTTGATTAACCTTTTAAAATCTGTGGGTGTTTCAACCCCCTCAATCCATACATTTTCCTTGATCTGCCACGTAATCGCATGGTGCACGTTTTGGCTGATTTCTTCATAAGGCGGTCGTTGCCGATAACTTCCGATATCCAGGTTCAGCCCCAACCAATCCGATTGGACGATATGAAACAGACGATCGACGTCTGCTGCTGTTTTTAGAAACCCATTGTGATTTTGGAGGGCTAACATAACCCCGTACCGTTCTGCCCATTTACAGCATTTCTGAATCTCATTTGCCATCCAGGAATAAACTTCTTCACGGCTGTACCCATTGTGGGGATGATGTCCGGGAAAAATTCTCAATACGGGAGCCCCCAGTTTGGCCGCTACTTCGAGCCATTTGGAAATCAATTCGACGTCTTTTTCCCGGGCCAGCGGATCGGGGTTAGCAAAATCGTTTCGGATTCCAGTTCCACTAATATCCAGGCCCAGAAGGAAGGCTGTTCTCTTGAATTCACGGATGTAGGCATCCTCGGGGACCTCGGGATAACCGGGGAAATAATAACCGGTCGGATCAATCGCATCGAAATTATAATCCGCACAAAAGTCAAGAACATCGAATAAATCGATTTCTCCCGCCGTCAAGGGTCGGTGAAACGAATAGACATTGAGGCTGAGTTTTAGCTTGTACTTCTTAGAATTAGCCGAAAGTTGCCTTACCCAATTTTCGGGAACTATCAGGGGTAAGGTGGAACAGGCCACCATCCCTTTCAAAATCAACCGCCTACTTGTTTTTCGATTCATAACTTTCGTTTCTGTTATCCACCGATTTTACAAACTCCTGGGATTCGTAATCAACACATCCTTGACGCATGCTCCATCCGATAGGGACAACAACCAATCGATCGTTTTAGAAAGATCTTCTGGTTGGATCATTTGCATCGGTTCCAATGGGCTTCCTGCTCGTTGGGCCATGTCTGTATTGACCCATGCAGGGCATAACGCGGTTACTTTTATTCCGAGTGGCGTTAGTTTTCGGTACAAGGATTCACTGAAGCCTAATAAACCCCATTTGGAGGCACAATAACCACCGGTTTCAGCGAACCCTACTTTGGCAGATCGGGAGGCCACATTGAAAATGTATCCCGATCCATGGCGGAGCATTATCGGAACAACAGCCTGAGTCATCAAAAAATGGCCGGTGATGTTAACGTCGAGCAATTGCCGGAATTCTTCTGGGGTCAGATCCAATGTGCCTTTCGCATGGATGCCTGCATTATTGACCAAAACATCCACCCGGCCAAATTTTTGATCCACCTCCTCAACCATTTTTATGATCTGATCCTGTTCCCTGAGATCCACCGTATAGGTATAGGATTTTCGGGATGAAATGGATTCAATAAAGTTCTCCACTTTACGGAGGTCTGCTGCATTTCGACCCACTAATACCAGGGTGTATCCGCGTTTACTCAGCCCGATAGCCAGTTGTTTTCCTATTCCCTTTGAAGCCCCGGTTACCAAAGCGATTTTGAGACCAGATTTTTTCATTATACTTGTTTTCTAATAAATGCGATATATCGTTAATTGGGGCAGATGATGAAAGGTACAAAAATGTATGCGAATCCGCCTGATGAAAATTCATCTGAAGCTGATTTCCTCATCTCGCAATTTGCTAAATTTAATGTTGATAATTAAAACCTTCTGAACATGGACCGTCGAGATTTTGCAAAATTACTGAGTATCGGAGGAGGAGCACTGATGGGATCTTCATCGCTGTTTATGGATCCATCCGGTCGTATTATTTCCAAATCGAAAAACTCATCACATGCGAATCTGGCGCGGGAAATGGCGGCCGACCTGATCATAATTGGCGGCGGTCTGGGTGGATGTGCTGCTGCTTTGGCGGCTTGTCGCAATGGGTTGCGGGTTATCATGACTGAAGAAACCAAATGGATCGGAGGGCAAATTTCACAGCAAGGTGTGCCACCCGATGAGCATACCTGGATTGAAACGCATGGTGCACCGGAATCCTACCGTGAATACCGTCGTCGTGTACGTGATTACTACAGGAGGAATTACCCCATGACTGACGAAGCCCGCCAGAGAGAGTTTCTGAATCCGGGTGATGGAGGGGTGTCCAGGATATGCCATGAGCCCAGAGTTTCTGTTGCTGTATTACTGGAGATGCTCAATCCCTACATCAGCAGTGGAAACCTCCAGCTATGGACCAACCATAAAGCCATCAAAGCGGAAGTGCAGGGGGATAAAGTCCAGGCTATTGAGGTACAGGACCTGATCAATGGACGAACGGTTATTTTAAAGGCACCATTATTCGTCGATGCCACTGAATTGGGGGACTTGCTTCCGTTGACAGATACGGAATATGTAACGGGGACTGAATCCAGGGAAGAAACAGGGGAATTGCATGCTCCGGAGGAAGCTGATCCCCGAAATCATCAGGCATTTACGCTTTGTTTTGCAATGGAATACCAGCCGGGGGTTGATAACGTGATCGCCAAACCCAGGGACTATGATTTTTGGTACAATTATGTTCCCGATTTGGATCCACCCTGGTCTGGGAAGCTTTTGGAACTGGCCTATTCGAACCCCCGGACCCTCCAACGAAGAGAGTTGGGTTTTAGCCCTGAAGTTGCCCAGTTGGACGGGGTGCTTAATTTATGGTGGTATCGCAGGATGATCAATAAAGACAATTTTGTGCCGGGCACCTATCGGGGAGATATTACGCTGGTCAACTGGCCACAGAATGATTATTTCATGGGAAATCTGATCGACGTATCCGAACAAACTTACCAGGAAACACTGGATGGCGCACGCCAACTGAATTTGTCGCTGTTGTACTGGTTGCAAACCGAGGCTCCCCGGCCCGATGGGGGTCAGGGATGGAAGGGTCTGCGATTGAGGGGAGATATCATGGGATCTGACGATGGCATGGCGCTGTTCCCATATGTCCGCGAGTCCCGGCGCATCCGGGCTGAATTTACCGTTCTGGAGGAACACGTAGGACGGGATCAACGAAAAATGGTCGCCGGGCCGGACGCTGGCGCCAAAGCGGCACCATTTTACGACAGCGTGGGAACAGGATACTACCATATTGACCTCCATCCCAGCAACCGAGGGGATAATTACATTGATTTCCATTCCCTCCCTTTCCAAATACCATTAGGCGCGCTGCTTCCCATCAGGATGGATAATCTTTTGCCAGCAAATAAAAATATCGGGACCACCCACATTACCAACGGCTGCTACAGGTTGCATCCGGTGGAGTGGAGTATAGGCGAGGCAGTGGGAATGTTATCAGCTTATTCGCTTAAACACAACGTTCCACCCAGAGCAGCCCGATCCGATACGCGATTGGAAGATTTTCAAAACTGGATCCGTAGTCAAGGATTGGAAACACACTGGCCGGAGGAGTAAAAAAGAACGGTCGAATGATTTTGGATTTACGAGATCGAAATTCCGCGGTATACCAGGGTCGATCGATCGCTACCGTTGCTGTTAAAAGGGCATACTAATCGCCAGATTTAGGTTGGAATGCCGCAGGTATTGACCAAATTTGGAATACGCCCAATACGATCCGTTTTCCCGACGGTACGGTAGTTTGAGTTTGACCCCCCAATCCAGACGGAGAATAAAAAAGGTGAGGTCCATCCGTATACCGGTACCTGTTCCCACAGCAAATTCTTCCCAAAACCGAGGGGATAATCTGGTTTCGGGGTTGTCTGCCTTCCCCATAATCCATATGTTGCCTACATCCAAAAACAGCGCACTGCTCAATCGCCAAAACAAAGGAAACCGGTATTCTGCGTTCATTTCAATTTTCAGATCGCCTACGTTCGCATATGGTTGACTGCTTCCCCGAATCGCGAGAGAATCCTGATAGGCGCCCGGCCCGAGTTCCCGGATTCTCCAGGCCCGCATGCTGGAAGGCCCGCCAAGAAAAAACTGCTTCACAAATGGAACGGAGACCGAACCGGTTAATGGCGTAGCCACCCCGATATTGAGGCGGGTAGCGATGGATGTGTTCGCGGACAAATCCTTCGAAAATCGGCCATCCAGATCGATCTTGAAATATTTGGCAAATTCAAATCGATCAGCCAGTTGGAACGTATCCCGGAATCCATTCGCGATCGCGTTGGCTGCCAGCATTTCCAGTCCGGATACCTCCAGTGAACCGTAAAAAGCAAATTGACGCTGCGCATAATCCTTTCGACCTACATGGGTGAACTGTGCATTGCTGAAAAACAAACTGGTGAAGATTTGCGGATCCAGTGACTTTCGCACGAACTCCCTGCCCCTGATTTCTTCGATAAAACTGGGGAAAAGATCGGGTAAAAACATGCTCAATGAAATGTTATTTATCCGGAGGTTGTTCCGTCCTGCAGCCCAGTTGAAATTGTTCCCAGCCTGGAATAAAAACGAATGATATTTGTACAATTGGTCCGTATATACGTATTCGTAATTGAGGTCGATCGTGCTGATTCCATTGTTTCGCAGTGTGGAATAGAACTCGGGATAAAAAGGGGAAATCAATCTGTAAAAACTGAAATAGTCCACCATACGCGGCAAAATCAAATTGTTCCGCAATCCCACGATAAAGGTTTGAACAGGCGCATTTCCCGTAGTATCGGATTTAAAGAGCGGGTTAAATTCGGATTGCAACTGAAATCCGGTCGTAAACGTTTCGCCCCCTCCAAATGTATTCCGGTTGGATAGTTCGGGCCCCATTGATATTCCAAGCAACGATGATCTGGAACTGTATTCGGTCGTATTGAGGTCAAAATCCAGCTTGAGTTCGTATTTTTTGGAAGGCTGTAAAATGAAATAAATATTGAGCACATTGGGGTTATCAGGGGAAGGTATTCGCTGTACGATCACCGAAGAATAAATGTTGTAGCGCACAATATTTTGTCTGGCTGTCTCCAAAGCTTCCGCACTAAACACATCACCTTTTCGAAACGGAATGGCCGAATTCATTACCACCCGGTTCAGGGATTTGGTTTTATCAAAATTGAGGTGCTGGATGGCGTCAATCGTTGCTGTATCCCGGGCAGGTTCAAACGAAAATGGGTTGTAATTGTGGTCCACGACAATGTCTCCAAATTCGTAACGCCGCAGTCCGATACTATCGGCATCGTTTAGAATTTCGAAATATATATCGATCTGGTCGGCCAATTTGATCGCCTGGGGCCGTTTCGAAATATTGAGGCTGGTAAAATAGGGATAGCCATTGTTTTGCATGATTGTGGCAATCCGATTCTTTTCCCGGGTGTAGGCTTCCAGGGACAGGACGTCGTCGGGTTGGAGGTGGGATTCGCTTTCATATCTTTGAATCAAGCGGCGAATCTCTTCATTGGGATAGTTGACTTCTTTGCTGGCTATGGTATAGAGGGGACCCGTTTCAATGTGGTATTCAATGGTGGCTTTCTTATTTCTCAGGCGGTCCGAAAAGAAAACCTCGGCATCGTAGTACCCCTTGTCCATGACGTAGCGGGTGATGATATCCGACGCCTGGGCACCGACGCCTTCCTTATATATACTCGGCCGGGCTGCGGCCTGCTGGTATAGAAAATGCTTGACCGTTCCGGTATCTGCATCCTGAAATTTATAATACAGCCAGATCCGCCAGTTTCTGTTTTCGATCTGTTGGAGTGTATCCAGATAATATATCTCATTTTCGAGAATTTTTTTCTGGCGCGGATTGATCGGTCCGTCGATATTAATGACGTAGTCAGAAAGGAGATATTCGTCCTCCGCCAAAAATTTAGTAACATTACATGAAGAGAACAAAAAAAGGGATCCCAGTATAATAATTATGCTATATGCGCCCGCATTCCTCTTCATAAACTATGTTCAACCATTAAAATTAACATCAGGATGTTCCCTATATTGTCCAGGAATCAAATAAAGTTTATTCGCACATTAAAACAAAAGAAATATCGGTATAAATTCAAAAATTACGTTGTAGAAGGTGAAAAGCTCGTGGCGGATATGGCCACGCATCGTGCCGATCTGATCCGGTACCTGATCGTCGATGAGAAATACACCGGCAAACTTGATTTTTGGCAATCCGACATTTTCCAAACCGATCCCCAAACGTTCAAACTCCTCAGCAATCTTGTCCAACCTCAGGGGATTATGGCGCTTTGTTCCATACCGGATGAGTATTTTTCCTCGAATTGGTCCACCTCTGATTTTACCTTATATTTTGATGCGATCCAGGATCCGGGAAATCTGGGAACTATGTTCCGCACGGCCGAGTGGTTTGGGATATCCCAGATCATGATCGGTAAAGGTACAGTAGATCCTTTTAGCCCAAAAACGATTCAGGCTGCTATGGGAAGTCATTCCTACCTGCGAATGTACGAATGTGATACCACCGTGGCATTGGAATGGCCACATCCCGTTATTCTGGCTGACATGAAAGGGGAAAACGCTTTCCGGCATCACTGGACCAATTCGGGGATGTTGGTCCTGGGCAATGAAGGTCAGGGGATATCATCTGCCTTTGAGGAAGCTGGTTTTTCCAGGATCACCATTCCTCCGGCAGGGTCGGTTCGATCGGAATCTCTCAATGTCGGGATGGCTTGTACCGTACTGATAACCCTTCGACATCAATCCCTTCTGAGAGCAGGGAAATTATAGGGTTTATTCCAGACACCGTAACTGATTCTGGAACAATGTGATCGAATAAATGGGGTATTCCTCGAATCCTCGTTCCCAATAAACCATTGTTCTCACCAGTGGGTTGCTTTTCAGAAGTTTTACCTGCCTGGGATGCAACATATAGAAAGCGCTCATTTCGTATAATTCTTCCTCTGCGTTGTACGTCCACATCTGTTCTTCTGAATTGAACAGCGTTACCGTCTTCTGATCGGTCAGTAGAAAACGGATGGCACCATTCGTTTTGAGCCTGCCATAAATATTATCAGGACTTTGGGCGTTCCACCGAAAATTGACGACCAGAAAAGTATACCCGCCGCTAAAGCGAACAAATTTGCTTTGGGCTTCTAACAAATCTTCCCCGGGTAAATAGGGTTTGATGTGTGATGGGGTGTACGAAAAAAGTGGCTCATAGGCTAATTCTTTTTTCCGGTCCCCGGTGGCATTATCCCGCCCCTCAAATATTACGTGGCATTCGTAGGCGGGTATATCAGGAATCGGATCGGGGATAAATGACGAATGGCCATACTCTTCTAACCCCAAATCCAATTTCGGTTTATTTTTGAAAAAAGGAAAAGTGTCTAGAGTGCTATAGATCGCTTCCCCGTTCCGGTTGGCCTGGTCCCACAGGGAGAAAGTATGGGTATGACTAAATGCCTGTGTGTACCACAGTGCGGCCAAAAGCATCAGGGCCCTTCGGGAAATGAGAAACCAGTCCAAGTGGGGTATCCTTTTCATTTCAGCAAATATATCTTACTTTAGCTGTTTCCTATTAAACGGATCAAAATAATTTGACCGCTGGTTTTTGGGCGTATTACAATACTAAATTAAAGAAAATTTTATGGCAAACCTGAGTGAATATCTGGCCAAACACAAAGAAGAGCAGCTGGAAGAGTTGAAAGATTTCTTGAGAATTCCTTCGATTTCGGCTGATCCCCAATACAAAAACGATGTACGAAACGCTGCTGAGTGGCTGAGCGGACAGCTCAAATCCATTGGGGTTGAAAGTCAAATTTACGAAACCAAAGGCCATCCTATTGTATATGGGGAGTACTTTATAGGAGAAGATAAGCCGACGGTGTTGTTTTATGGTCATTATGACGTACAACCACCTGACCCGTTGGAACTGTGGGAGACAGAACCATTCGATCCGGTCATTCGAACCACCGATATTCACCCACAGGGCGCTATTTTTGCCAGAGGGGCTTGTGATGACAAGGGGCAATTATATATGCAGGTCAAAGCTGCTCAGGCATTGATTGCCAATAAAATGCTCGAATGCAACCTGAAATTTATTTACGAAGGGGAAGAGGAGGTAGGCTCTGACAACCTCGATCAATTTTGTATAGATCATCAGGAATTACTCCGAAATGATGTAATCATGATCTGCGATACAGCCATTCTGGCAAACGACCAGCCTACCATTACCACGGGATTGCGGGGTTTGAGTTACGTGGAGGTCAAGGTGACGGGTCCGAAGGTGGATCTGCATAGTGGTGTGTATGGAGGAGCGGTAGCCAATCCACTCAACGTACTCGCGAAGATGATCGCTGATTTGCACGATGAAAATGGACGGATTACGATACCTGGCTTTTATGATGATGTAGAAGATGTATCTCCGGAAGAACGGGAGGCGATGAATCAGGCCCCTTTTGATCTGGAAAAATATAAGAAAGATTTGGGCATCAAAGAGGTGTTTGGAGAAAAGGGGTACACGACACTGGAACGCACCTCCATCCGGCCCACACTGGATGTAAATGGCATCTGGGGCGGGTATATCGGTGAAGGAGCGAAAACTGTTTTACCGTCCAAAGCAGAGGCCAAAATCTCAATGCGGTTGGTTCCAAACCAGGATCCGGATAAAATCACCCAGTTGTTTGTCGACTATTTCACCTCGGCTGCTCCAAAGACCGTGAAGGCCGAAGTCAAACCTCACCATGGGGGGAGGCCAGCGGTTGTCCCCATTAACTCCGATGCCTACCAGGCCGCAAGCCAGGCTATGTCCAAATCATTTGGAAAAGAACCTCTGCCAGTGCGGGGTGGTGGGAGTATTCCCATCGTGGCCATGTTCAAAGAAATACTGGGAGTCGATTCCATCTTGATGGGCTTTGGGTTGGATTCAGATTCCATACATTCTCCCAATGAGCACTACGGCCTGTTTAATTATTATATCGGTATTGAGACCATCGCTCAGTTTTTGATCCAGTATGGTCAGATGGGTAGAAAATCATGAGAATAGACATCGTTGCTGCGGTACCGGAATTGTTGCACTCTCCACTTCATCACAGTATGATGAAAAGGGCCCAGGACAGAGGAATCCTGGAAATCCATATCCATGATTTGCGGGACTTTGGAATCGGCAATTACCGGCAAATCGATGATTACGCTTACGGTGGGGGAGCTGGCATGGTGATGAAGGTCGAACCTATATTTGATTGTATTGAGAAACTTCAGGCCGAAAGAACTTACGATGAAATCATTTACCTGACGCCCGATGGTGAAACGCTCCGGCAACCGATGGTCAATGCCCTTTCGCTCAAGCAAAATTTAATACTGCTGTGCGGTCACTACAAAGGTGTCGATCAGCGAGTCCGTGACCGGCTCATTACTATGGAAATTTCCATCGGGGATTATGTGTTGAGTGGGGGAGAATTGGCGGCAGCAGTGCTAACTGATGCGATCGGACGACTATTGCCCGGCGTTCTCAACGATGAATCCAGTGCCCTCGAAGACTCGTTCCAGGACAGCCTGCTGGCACCCCCGGTTTATACCCGACCAGCTTCCTTCCGTGGAATGGATGTACCCCAGGTATTGTTATCGGGTCATGAAGCGAAAATAAGAGAATGGCGCGAGAACAAGGCCTGGGAAATCACCAAAGACCGACGGCCGGATTTGCTGGAGAACGGTTAATGTTTCGGATTAAATTAGGTAATTCAATAGGTTGAGGATGAGGATTATGCCTCTGTAATCGAGTCAAACTACTGGCATGAACACACTGGATGCTCTCAGGTGAATTCGATCCTGTTTTTAACCCCAATTTGCAAGTTTCCAAAAAGGGATTTTATGCCTCGCCTCGATGATCAATCGAACAATTGTTCGTACGAATCTCCCGACGTATTGCCGGACTTACGTTCCTGACTGATCTTCACCCGATCAGTTGGTATTTCGTTCAAATCCAGAAAATCTTCATCGAGGGCTGGTGTGCCTTCACCGAGCAACATAATGGTGCTGTTCTTTTCCCATTCTTCCAGCATTTTCAACCCCTGCTCTTCGAATACCCCGTTTTGCAAGTCCACACTTTCCATAACGGAAGAAGACATTTCCATAAAGTGCTCCATCTCACCAACTTTATTGGCCAGGTCATCTGCGATGTTTTCGAGTGCTGCATCAAACATTTCTCGTTTGCTGCCGGACCCTGAAATGATATCCATCGCATTTTTCATGGCACTATAACTCGTGCGTATGGCTTTTCGCTCCTGCTCTTTTAATTTGACCTGATCCTTCGTGTCCTCCAACAGAACTTCAGAATTACTGTACATTTTGGATAATACCCGGTAAAGTATCGACATTTTGGAATGAAGGGCGTGGTATTTCTCATTGCTATCCTTCAAGCGTGCGGCTTTGCGGGATGAAAGCAACATTTGATTCTCGTTGTTCATTTCCCGGGCTTTCCTGGCCATTAGCATGCTGTTCTCGATTTCAGCATTATTTTCCTCCATCAGGGTTTTGAGTTTACGCATTTGACCGCGCAAATTACCGATCTGTTTGCTGAGCTTTTTCAAGTTGTCTTCCAAATCCTGAACGTAGCTTTTCAATATCCCGATCGGGTCAATCTGTACAAAAAGACTGGTAACCCATCGCATAACGCTTTTGTACATGTACCAGACCAGATTCCGCATTCTGGGATCCAACACCATATATACCACTACAGCCAGGGCAATCAGGATCAGGGACAGATAAAGAACATTGGAAAAAAGGGCGATGATCGCAGCCATGTTGGTGGCGATCAGGTATCCTCCTCCTAATATAATTCCTCCGAGGAACAACAGTCCGGTGACCCCCTCAGGCTTTTTCCAAAACGATTTTGGCTTTGCGGTTTTGAACGACTCTAATTCTGACATAATCGGTGTTTTCAATATCGGTTTACAAAAATTGATGAAGCGGTTAGGACAGTTGAGATCTAAAATGATCAATATCCGTTTCGATTCGATCGGTAATCGTCGTGAGTGTTTTACCAAATCGCTCGCTGGTTTCTTCGATTTTCAGGCGGGCTGTCTCAGCTTCAGCGTCGATAGTATTCAACTTCTTTTCCACTTCTTTAAGTTCCTCATTTAACGCATTTATCTTCTTGAGGATATTCTCTTTTTTGGAAATCAGTGACGATTTTTGTTTCTCTTTGGAATGCACCCTGGACTCCATTTGTTTTTCCAGAGCAGTATTAAATTGCTTAAACTCGTCCTTCAAAATATTTAGATAATATTCGGCGCTATCGATAAGCTTTTGCTTGGTCAGCCCTACGGTAGTAGCCGTAGCGAAAGCCGTTTTTATCGCTGTACCTTCATCGATTTTGAGATCCTCCAATCGTATGAGGGCCTGCTTGAATTCCAGGTAATCGAAACCAGCCTGGTTGTTTTTTTCGATGGCTTTAAGTAAAAAGTCGAGTGATTTTTTATCGAGTTGATTCTTGTCGTCGAAGATTTCCCTCAGGTTCAAATTCATAATGCGTTTTTGTATTCCAAAGATACTACAGATATCCGTGCATGAATATAAGGATAATCAATTTTATATAAAAACGATTGTTTTATCGGCAAGCTGATCAGAATGGAGTATCAATGTCGACCCTGACCTCAAAACAATCCACCTGGATCGTGTCACAGGCCACAGAATTAGATAATTGTCATCTTTGAAAAATGACTTTTTGTCAGGTAAAGACCACAATACTGACATTTCCCTCACATTATTCCCTGTAATATGTCAATATGTTCCTAAGAGGGGCAATGGCATTTAACTTGCAATAAAAGGATTGAATTGTAACAAAACACGTAAACTAAAATTTAAATTGATATGGGAAAAATTATCGGAATAGACTTGGGTACTACGAACTCAGTGGTATCCGTGATGGAAGGAAACGAACCGGTGGTTATTCCAAATGACGAGGGCAAAAGAACGACACCATCAGTGGTGGCATTCCTTGATAATGGTGAACGAAAAGTAGGTGATCCAGCCAAGCGTCAGGCGATAACTAACCCGCAGAAAACCATCAATTCAATCAAACGATTTATGGGGGCGAGGTACGAGGCTCATGTGGACGAAATCGAAAAGATGTCTTATGAAATTGTAAAAGGTGATAACGATACTGTTCGTGTCAAAATTGACGATCGCCAATATACCCCGCAGGAAATATCTGCTATGGTTCTTCAGAAAATGAAGAAGGTAGCTTCAGATTACCTCGGCCAGGAGGTGACTCAGGCCGTGGTTACTGTACCCGCATATTTTAACGATTCTCAGCGTCAGGCGACCAAGGAGGCAGGTGAAATTGCAGGTTTGGAAATTAAGCGAATCATTAACGAACCGACTGCAGCCGCGTTGGCATATGGCCTGGACAAAAGCCACAAAGACCAGACGATTGCGGTGTTTGACCTGGGAGGTGGAACTTTTGATATCTCGATCCTCGAACTCGGTGATGGGGTATTTGAAGTAAAATCCACCAACGGGGACACCATGCTGGGTGGAGACGACTTTGACCGCGTGCTCATCGATTATATGGCAGAACATTTTATGGAGCAGGAAAATATGGACCTTCGAAAGGATCCGATGGCGCTTCAGCGACTAAAAGATGCCGCTGAAAAGGCCAAAATAGAATTATCTGCTTCCACCGAAACAGAAGTTAACCTACCATATATCACCGCTAAAGATGGTGTGCCCAAGCACCTGGTTTTAAAAATATCCAGGGCAAAATTTGAACAGCTCGCTGACGACCTTATTCAGCGAACCATAGAACCGTGTCGCAAGGCTTTGCAGGATGCAGGCCTGAGCAGCAGCGATATCGACGAGGTTATCCTGGTCGGTGGATCCACCCGGATTCCGAAGGTACAGGAAGTGGTCAAAGAATTCTTTGGCAAGGATCTCAACAAAAGCGTAAACCCTGACGAAGTGGTAGCCATTGGGGCTGCGATCCAGGGAGGTGTGTTGAGTGGAGATGTACAGGATGTACTTCTGCTGGACGTTACTCCGCTTTCGATGGGAATTGAAACGATGGGTGGTGTCTACGATGTGGTCATCGAAGCCAACTCTACCATTCCGACCAAGAAAACCAAAGTATATTCTACAGCGGCAGATAACCAGCCTTCAGTAGAAATACATATTCTTCAGGGAGAACGACCCATGGCGAAAGATAACCGTACCGTAGGTCGATTTATCCTCGACGGAATTCCTCCTGCACCACGGGGTACTCCTCAGATCGAAGTGACTTTTGATATGGATGCGAACGGTATCCTCAATGTTCACGCTAAAGATTTGGGCACCGGTAAAGAACAAAAGATCCGAATCGAAGCTTCTACCGGTCTGTCCGATGCAGAAATCGAACGGATGAAGCAGGAAGCTGCTGCCAACGCTGAGGAAGATCGAAAATTAAAAGAGAAAGTGGATAAACTCAACGCCGCAGATGCCACCATTTTCAGTACTGAAAAACAGTTGAAAGAATACGGCGATAAAATACCGGCGGATAAAAAATCCGAAATTGAAAGTGCATTGGAAGAGTTGAAATCGGCCCACAAATCTGAGGATTTGAATGCCGTCGATACAGCCAGTGAAAGATTGACCGCTGCCTGGACCGCTGCCAGTCAGGACATATACCAGGCCAATCAGGGCAATGGAGCACAGACCGATCCCAACGCCCAATCCGGTCAGAACACAGGCGGATCGGGTGGTGGAGCTGATGACGTGACCGATGTGGAATTTGAAGAAGTAGACGAGAATAAATAGCCATCGTCAAATCAATTAATTTTATCGGGTGGTAATCGAAAGGTTACCACCCTTTTTTATGTAACTTTGTACCCCGTAATAATATCAAATCCGGAATATGACCAAGTATATATTTGTTACGGGTGGAGTTACCTCGTCCCTGGGAAAGGGTATTATTTCCGCCTCCCTCGCAAAATTGTTACAAGCCAGGGGCTACAAGGTGACAATTCAAAAACTCGATCCCTATATCAATGTGGATCCAGGCACCCTCAACCCTTACGAACATGGCGAATGTTACGTCACCGATGACGGTGCAGAAACAGATCTTGATCTGGGCCATTACGAGCGATTTCTTAACAGCCCCACTTCCCAGGCCAACAACGTCACTACCGGCAGGATTTATTCCAATGTGATCACCAAGGAAAGGGCAGGGGAGTACCTCGGGAAAACAGTACAGGTCATACCCCACATCACCGATGAAATCAAAGTATACATCCGGGATTTTGAAAAAGACAATTATGACATCATTATCTCCGAAATAGGTGGAACTGTAGGGGATATTGAGTCGTTGCCGTATATCGAGGCAGTTCGACAGCTCAGAAATGAATTGGGAAAACAAAATGGGATCGTTATTCACCTCACCCTGGTTCCGTATTTGCGTGCGGCAGGTGAACTAAAAACCAAACCTACTCAACATTCGGTCAAAGAACTACTGACCTATGGTATACAACCAGATATTTTGGTATGCCGCACAGAGCATACCCTGTCCGATGAAATCCGGGAGAAATTAGCACTGTTTTGTAACGTGAACAAAAACAGCGTGATCGAATCGATCGATGCCCAATCCATATATGATGTCCCCTTGATGATGTTGAAAGAAAAACTCGATATCCGGGTGATGGAAAAATTGGGTCTGACTATCGAGAATGAACCAGATCTCACCGCATGGAAGAATTTTCTCGGTAAATTAAAAAATCCTTTGCACGAGGTGCGGATTGGATTGATCGGAAAATACATTGAGCTTCAGGATGCCTACAAATCCATCTATGAATCATTCGTCCATGCCGGAGCTCAAAACGAAACGCAAGTGAACGTGGTGAGTCTGCATTCCGAAGACCTGGAAGAAGGGGATTTTGAAAAACATCTGGATCACCTCGATGGCATTCTGGTTGCTCCTGGATTTGGGAAACGAGGAATTGAAGGCAAACTCAATGCCATTAAATACGCGCGTACCCACAATGTTCCCTTCTTTGGGATTTGCCTGGGTATGCAATGTGCTGTGGTGGAATTTGCCCGCAACGTCCTGGATTTGAAAGATGCAAGTTCGGAGGAATTTGATCCGAATACCCCCGATCCGGTAATCCATTTAATGCCTGATCAACTCAAAGTCGAGAACCTGGGCGGAACCATGCGACTGGGAGCCTGGCAGTGTAATCTGGAATCGGGTTCTAAAGCACACGAAGCGTATAATGAAAAAGTGATTTTTGAAAGACACCGGCACCGGTTTGAGTTCAATAATAAATATCTGGAAATGTTCCAAAATGAGGGCTTTATCGCCTCAGGAATCAACCGGGAAAAGAATCTTATCGAAATCATGGAATTGAAAGATCATCCGTGGTTTATAGGCGTCCAGTTTCACCCTGAATTGAAGAGCCGGGTGGAAAAACCACATCCATTGTTCAGTTCGTTTATTCAGGCGGCGCTTGATCATAAAAACCTGAACAATCAAGTTACACCGGAAAGTGAAGCGTACAATGAGAAAACTGAAGTTGGATGAACTGCAGCGACCCAATCTGGAGGAATTCCATGCTCTTGAAAAATTTCCTGTAACGGTCGTACTCGACAATATTCGATCGGGACTCAACGTCGGAAGTTTCTTCCGTACCGCCGATGGATTTGCTCTTGAACAAATCATACTTTGTGGTTATACGCCAACGCCACCGCATCCAGAAATATTCAAAACAGCGATAGGAGCTACCAAATCCATACCCTGGACTCATTATGAAGACATTGGTGACGCCATCAAATGGCTCCGGGAACGGGAATACGTGTGCATCGGTATTGAGCAGACCACGGTGTCGGTTCCGTTGAATGAAATTAAAGTCCCGACCAGGCGTCTTGCTTTGTTTTTTGGAAACGAAGTAAATGGTCTTACGGCCTCCATCCTTCCCTCAATGGATCAAATCTGGGAGGTTCCCCAATTTGGAACCAAACACTCACTCAACGTTTCTGTATGTGGTGGAGTCGTTTTGTGGGAAGTCATTCGGCAATTAATGACATGATTAACCATCCTAATGAAAGGATATACCTGCAAAGCCGGGAATTGAATTGAAAAATTAGAGTTTTAACCCATGCTCCGAGTTCTCCAAAATGGCAGTCATCTCTTTGGAAATCGAGCTTCGCAGAACTTTAATAAAAGTTTTATCGGCCAATTGCAAGGTGACCACCTCATCCTCGATCTTGCTGATTCGGCCAATGATTCCTGATCCGGTGGCTACGATGCTACCTTTATCCAGTGCTCTGTTAAATTCCCTTTGCTGCTTCGCTTTTTTTTGCTGGGGCCGCATAAATAGGAAGTAAAACACCACGACCATCCCCAAAAGTGGGAGCATGGAAATAAAGGGATTGGGATCAGACTGAAGTATTATCATGTTTGTTTTTTTAATTGCTTACGAAACCCTGCAAATATAATAAGGTTCTTGGAGGGTAGGTATTCCCAATCACATTAATTGATTTTTTTTGATAGCCGACCCTTCCTGAGGAATTGAAAGTGACTTCGATCTTACCGCTTTGGCCTGGGGGTATGGGGTCTTTGGTGTATTTTGTCGCGGTACAACCACACGAAGTTTTTACGTCCGAAATAATGGCCGGTCTTTTCCCCGTATTTTTGAAATGAAAAATCTTCGTAAATTCTTCACCGTGCCGAATCGTATCCCAATCCACAAGAGTCTCTTCAAATTCCAAATGCGCTGCCTCAGATGTATCAATTATCTGGTCAGCTCCAATTGGCATATTGATTATATCAGAAATCGATCCTTCTGCATCAATTTCGGATGAGTTATTTTTACAGGAATAGGTGATCCAGGTGGCTATACATAAAAGGAGAAGAAGTCTCATTTTTCTGAGTTTTTGATATGGAAATTCGAGTGAATCGTAGATAAGTCCAGAGCACACATGCGCTGATTTTTTGTTACTTTTACGCGGACAAGATAACATATATTTTATTGAAGCATATGATCTCAAGTGATAATTCAGGAACGGGACTTTATTTTCTCATCGGATTTATGGGCTCAGGCAAAAGTATGCTGAGTCAGGGAGTTCAGCGGATATTGGGTGGTATTAGTGTTGAGATGGATGAGGAAATTGAAAAAGTAGCCGGGATGAGCATCAACGATATATTTAGCACACAGGGAGAGGATCATTTCCGGAAAATCGAACGACAGGTACTTCATGACCTGATCGATCAATTTCGAGAGGTGGATGACCTGGTTTTGATCAGTACCGGGGGTGGAGCACCTTGTTTTTTTGACAATATGGAGGTGATGAAGAATGCGGGAACTACGATATTCATCAATCCTTCGATCGATCGACTGGTGATGCGATTGGAGAATAGAAATGAAGAGCGGCCGCTGATCAGAGGGAAAAGCAGGTATGAAATAAAACAGTACATTGGTTTACAGCTCGAAAAGAGATTGCCTTTTTACCGGCAGGCTCACCTCCACGTTAACCCCCTCTACGAGGACAAAGAATTGAATATCCAATTTTTGAAGGAAGTGATTCAGGCTTCAGGATTTCAGCCAATAGAAGATTTGTGATCAATCTCAAGTATCAGTAAATGGGTATAAAGTGGAGTGTTAGGCGGTGAGAAAACTTTAAAATGATGATTTTGATCATCAAGACTCCCCTAAAGCCTTTATAATTTAGGAACCTGTATTACTTCTGAATTAAATCCTGGTTATGAGAGCCCTCAAAGCCTCGGAGGGTTGAAGTAAACCGCCCGATTTTGAAGCGTCATCAGTGGGAAGGCTGGTTGATTGTAAAATTTCCACTATTTCCCGGGGTGTCAAATCCGGAGCAAATGCTTTCATAATCCCCACTGTACTGCTCACAAAAGGCGCAGCCATAGACGTTCCTGAAAGGGATTTATATTGATTGTCGGGGTAAGTGCTGAGAATATTCACTCCAGGGGCAGCAATTCCCCATTCGATTCCATCGAGATAATTTGAGAATGCAGCCAGTTTTTTCTCCGGCGTAATCGCTGTTACGCAAATCACACCTGGCACATTAGCTGGTGTAAATCCCCTGGCGCTGGCACTGCTATTCCCTGCGCTTGTAATGACAACCGCATTTTCGCTTTCGGCATATTGTACGGCCGCCCGATAGGCTTTTTGACGAGGTTCATCGCTAATCCCTCCCAGGGACATGGAAAGAACATGCGCCCCATTATCCACAGCTTTGATCATGCCCTTGATGATTTGTACCTGGGTTCCAAATCCAAAACGATTTAGAACCTTCACGGGCATAATTTCGATCAGGTTGGAATGAAAGGTCTGAGAAGCAACTCCTATATTGTTGTTGGTTTCGGCGGCAATAATCCCCGCGCAATGGGTCCCATGTCCTACAGGATCGTCCACATCTTTGTAGTCATCTGAGAGGGCATGGCTTAAATCCTCGTGTTTGCCGTCTATCCCGGTATCCAGCACAGCAACAACGGCTGTTGTCACCGCCTTGCGGCGATGATCGATGAGTTGTTTGTACCAATCGTGAATTCCCAGGACTGTTAATGCCCATTGATCCTTCGATAAGGGATCGTTGATCCGGAGATCTGATGTAGAGTTGATTGTTTCAAAAGATTCAATGGGAGTGACCTGTATATGGTCGTTGAATTCTCCGTATTTAATTAAACTCTCCTGGTATAACACTTCCAGAATGGCTTCCTTTTCATCCGCCCGGTCATCGGGAATGTCCACGACGTAAAAATGATCCAGGTCCGTACCCTTCTTGCGTGGATAAAAAGCCTTGGCCACTACACCACCGTATCCTGCGATCTTTTTTTCAATCTGGGCGATGTTTTCGGGGGTTGCTTCGATTAAAAGTTCTCCCAATTCCAGATTTTCGATCACTTTGGGAGGGAGTAATTCTACTTCGAGTCTAAGCTTGAGGATTTGAAAGCTCAACACCATACTGGCCAGAATGGCCATGACGAGCCCGATTTTGTTGTTTCTCAACAACATAAATATAAAACCGAAAATACTGATCAGTATCAGGTGTTTGGAGAATATAAAGTATTTGATGGGGCCCAGCGTGAATCCCATCGTGAATAGGAAATTGGCCATCAGTGACAGAAAAAAGCCAATACCCATAATCATGTTCCATTTTCTATACGAAGAAAAAAGGAACCAAAGGCCCAAAAATCCAAGCGCTATGATATAGGTCAGACTAATGGCATCTTTAAACATTTCCATCGATCACTACGTTTTCACTCTAAACAATGAAATTAAGAATTGATTCATAAACCGGGGTGGAAAACCGGATTTATTCGACAAACTCGCGTTTTCTCACGATTTATTATAATTTTGCAATCTCAAAATTCAGAAATTAAGTTATGAATATTCACAAATGTGTCATAATTGGATCTGGGCCAGCGGGATATACTGCGGCAATTTATGCGGCAAGAGCAAGCCTGGATCCCATCATGTACGTCGGTGCCGAGCCTGGTGGTCAATTGATGATCACCACTGATGTCGAAAACTATCCCGGATACCCCGATGGAGTTCAGGGACCTGTGATGATGGAGGATTTTCGCAAACAGGCAGAGCGATTCGGCACCCAGATCTTTTACAACGTTGTGATGGAGGTTGATTTTAGTGGCGACGTCCATAAATTGGTACTTGACAACGGAGATGAGGTTTTTGCACATACGGTGATCATAGCTACAGGGGCAAGCGCAAAATGGCTGGGACTGCCTTCTGAGAAGAAGTATATGAACAAAGGGGTTTCCGCTTGTGCTGTCTGTGATGGATTTTTCTTTAAGGGACAGAAAGTAGCTGTGGTCGGCGGGGGTGATACAGCAGCAGAAGAGGCGACCTACTTATCCAAACTGGTTCCGGAAGTTCACATGTTGATTCGAAGAGATCAAATGCGGGCGTCGAAAATCATGCAGGATCGGGTCATGCGGACCGACAACATCAAAATACACTGGAATACAGAGGTGAAGGAAATATTTGGAAACGGTACCGTAGAAGGGATACAGGTAATCAATAACCAAACTAAAGAAATAGCCAATCTCGATGTCACCGGGTTTTTTGTCGCGATCGGACACAAGCCCAATACAGAAATTTTCAACGACTATTTGCACATGGATGAGACGGGTTATATCATAACGAAACCCAAGACGACCGAAACCAATGTACCCGGTGTCTTTGCCAGTGGCGATGCGCAGGATAAAAAATACCGGCAAGCCGTAACTGCTGCAGGGACTGGATGTATGGCTGCACTCGATGCGGAGTCGTACCTGGTCGAAAAGGGAATTATTTGATTGTATTAACATCAACGAGCAATGACAAAAACAAAATTTAGAACAGGTGTCCTGTTCGGCGACGAACTCACCGAATTGTACAACGATGCAAGTGCCAACAACTACGCTTTACCCGCCGTCAACGTGGTCGGGACCAATAGCATCAACGCTGTGATGGAAACTGCACGGGATCTCAATTCACCGATCATTATCCAATTTTCCAACGGTGGAGCATCCTTTTATGCTGGAAAAGGCCTGGATAATACACAATATACCGGTAGCATATATGGTGCCGTGGCTGGTGCGACTCACGTTCATTTACTGGCGAAGCACTACGGTGTTACTGTTGTACTGCATACAGATCATTGCGCCAAAAATATTCTTCCCTGGATCGACGGTTTGCTCGACGTAGGAGAAAGGTACTACGCAGAAAAAGGACAACCGCTCTTCAGTTCACATATGCTCGATTTGTCGGAAGAACCGATTGAAGAAAATGTTTCCATTTCCAAAGCGTACTTCGAACGGATGAATAAGATCGGAATGTCGATCGAAATAGAACTTGGAGTGACCGGGGGAGAAGAAGACGGAGTCGATAATACCGACGTGGACAGCGCCCGACTCTATACCCAACCTGAAGAAGTGGCCTATGCTTACGAAGAACTCAGGAAGGTATCAGGTCGGTTTACGATCGCCGCGGCATTTGGAAATGTGCATGGCGTATATAAACCAGGAAACGTAGAATTAAGACCCATTATTCTTAAAAATTCTCAGGAATACGTCAAGGAAAAATTCAATTTGGATTCCGACGAACCAATCCATTTTGTGTTTCATGGTGGAAGTGGTTCGGCCCTTGAAGAAATTCGTGAAGCTATTGATTACGGAGCGATTAAAATGAATATCGATACGGATCAGCAATGGGCATTTTGGGACGGTGTACGGGCGTACGAATCCAAACACCGGGATTATTTGCAAGGTCAAATAGGAAATCCCGATGGCGACGACGTGCCCAACAAAAAATACTACGATCCTCGAAAATGGCTTCGCGCGGGTGAAGATGCTTTCCGGGCTCGATTGACCAGAGCATTCGAAGATCTCAACGCAGTGGGTAGAAATAAGGCTTAATTATAAAAAGTAGGATCCGCCCGGTAATTCAGAAATTGATTCCCCAAAGTAATGGGATCCGGTGATTCCTGAAAGGACGATGGAAATTAGAATGAATGTGCGGGGTTGTATCGCGGTTGGAGGAGATCGGGGACATGACGGAATGTGCTGAAGGGTTGTGGAAAGAGGGTAGAATTAAGGTGCGCGGTTTTATTGAGGTAGGTTGGAAGCCGGATTGTTGTAGATTCGATTTAAATTAATGTGGAAAGATTTTAGAAGTTTGGGATTTGGGGAGGGTGTGAACACGTGCCTGCCTTATCTGAATTGGTAGATCGTTGATAGTCAACCAGTATTGTGTGTTGAGCCATCGCTGATCGAGGATTAGTCAAATGCCATTACATGCTATATACATCGCGGAATGCTTTCCCCAATTGAGCGGTGATATCAGAGCTAATAAGTGAAATTGTACTTCGATTTTCAACCGCCATATCACCGGCTAAGCCGTGAATAAAAACCCCGAGTATGGCCGCAAGGTGCGGTTCAATTTTTTGGGCGCACAACGCAGTAATGATGCCAGTCAGCGTATCCCCACTGCCTGCTGTAGCCATTCCGGGGTTGCCGGTTGAATTAAAATACAGACTGCCTTCCGGCGTTGAAATCGATGTGTTAGCCCCTTTTAAAACTATGATTAGACCATATTTTTGGGAAAGTTCCACTTGTCGGTTCAATTTCTCCGTATCGTTGCCCCAGGAACCAAAGAGCCGCTTGAATTCGCCGGGATGTGGGGTTAAGATCGTGGAATTCGGTAATTTTTCCAACCAGTCGGGATGCCGGGCAATGATATTCAGCGCATCCGCATCAAGGACCAAAGGCGCACTGGCATTTTCTATGACATGAAGTAACGCTTCACAAACCCCGTTTCCATGATCAATTCCGGAACCG
>CALGAA010000097.1 GCA_937952445.1 uncultured Bacteroidota bacterium
TATTGTAACTGCCCTCACGGACCCGGATGATTATTTAAATGTCGGTACGCGGTCCCGAAAGCAACTCCATCGTCCTGCTGTCATCCAGGCGGCGGTTATGCACCGGTCGCAAAAAACCCTGTACGCGTTGGGCCGAAAAAATATTGATCTTGTTTTGAATCCCACATTTGCGGCAGCGCTGAATGCTGAAGCCGCAAAAGCCTTATTAAAACATATGACGGACGAACCCGGATTTACTTTTGGAGAGGAATCGATCCAGCTCCTCAAGCGGGCACATCCGTTTTTAAGTGAAGAAATTTCTCAAAAGTTGTGGGCAAAATTTGTCGAACAATGGAGAAATCTGCCGATTATGCTCGAAGACCTGGAACTGGAAATCCTCGCCCTCCGGATTCATCCCAACAACATCAGGATGGTTTGGCAACACCCTGTTTTTCAGGAATCGCCGGATGCTTTACATGAGGTTCGGAAAATATTGAAAAATCGGATGGCGTTTTTGAAAAAGTGTTATGGATAGAGGTTAGAGTGTAGAGCTTAGAATTTAGAACTTAGAACTTAGAGCTTAGAGCTTAGAGGTTGGGGTTAGGGTTGGGGTGTGAGGGAGTGGACGATTTTTCCGTTTTGATTTATCCTTAAGTTTTTATGTATTATACTTACTTTGCACGAAAGCAATGATCAAATATATGGATTCAAATTCAACCGTACTTCGCCAAAAAACAGAATCCCACCAGCAGGAAGAACTGAACTGGCTGCGTGAACACGATCAGGAGGACAGGCCAACCAACTGGGCGCTATCCCCGCGGTCGGTACTGACTTTTATCCTGGGCGGCGAAGTGGAGGGAAAAGCCATCAAACCCAAATACATCGGGCAGCGATCGCTGATCGAAACGGCGATTGCCACGCTCCTCACCGACCGGGCGCTGTTGCTAACAGGGGTACCAGGCACCGCCAAGAGCTGGGTGGGTGACCATCTGGCCGCAGCCATCAGTGGAGACACCTCCTACCTCATCCAGGGCAGCAGCGCCACCACGGAAGAGGATCTGCTGTTCGGGTGGAATTATGCCAGCCTCATCGCTCACGGCCCCTCTGAGCAAGCGCTGGTGCCAGGTGCGGTATTTCGCGCTATGACCGACGGCAAGATCGTCCGGATCGAGGAATTGACGCGGATACCGGCCATTATTCAGGACAACCTGATATCCATCCTGTCGGAAAAAATGATGATGGTACCCGAACTCAACCTGGAAATAAGGGCCCGGCAGGGGTTCAACATCATCGCCACGGCCAACGACAGAGACCGGGGTACTTATACACTCAGCGATGCACTCAAACGTCGGTTCAACGTGGTGCACCTGCCCCTTCCACATTCCATCGAGGAAGAGGTTCGCATCATCCGTTTCAAACTCGAAGAAGAATCGATCAATCAATCCATCGAAGCGGTTCTTCCCGAGAAGGAGATCCAGCGCATCGTCCAAATTTTCCGGGAACTTCGTAGTGGTGTGACGGTCGATGGGAAACAAAAAATAAAACCGACCGAAAACGCGTTGAGTACGGCTGAAGCCATATCTACTGCACACCAATCGATCAACCTGGCCCGGTATTTTGGAAATGGGACAGTTACGGCGAGAGAAATAGCCATGGCACTTCCAGGGTCCATCATTAAAAATCCGGATAAAGATGGCCCGGCCTGGGAGGATTATCAACGGAATATTATCGCCCATCGAAAAGAATGGGCGGATCTGGCGACAGAGCTCACGAAAGAAAAATCAATCCCGTAATCGATAAAAATCATGTTTCTCACAGAGTTTTGTCCCCGGCACGTTAACGGCAATAGATGAGTAAAATACAATTCTACGGTATCCGGCATCATGGGCCGGGGTCGGCACTCCGGCTCCGATCTGCCCTGGAAGATTGGGAACCTGATCTCATCCTGATTGAATTGCCCGCTGATGGGCAGAATTTACTCGATGCCTTTGATCCATCAGACATGCAACCTCCGGTAGCTATCCTGTTTTACGATCCCCAAAAATTTACCAACGCAGCTTATTTTCCGTTCGCTCCATTTTCGCCGGAATGGGAAGCATTACTTTATGGATATTACCATTTAGTACCTTGCAAGGCGATTGACATTCCCATGTCCACTTATCTACCAACCGAGGATAACATTGAAAAGGGGACCCGGAATCCTTTTGAAATCCTGGCCTCGTATTCCGGGTTTGAGGATGTAGAGCAGTGGTGGGATCATTTTCTTGAGAACAATCAGAGTTCTGAAAATCTGTTCAATTCCATCGAATCCCTGATGAATGCCCTGCGGGACCATTGGCCCATATCCCGGGAAAATCAATGGCGAGAAGATTATATGCGAAGGGAAATCCAAAAATACAGTCATCACGGATACGAGCGCATTGCAGTGGTTTGCGGGGCATTTCACCTTCCTGCTCTCAGGGAATATTCAAAAGCCCATAAAACGCAGGTTCCCAAGACCAAATCGGGGAAGTCGGAGGCCATATGGATCCCCTGGTCCTATGAACGGCTGACTCAGGCCAATGCTTATGGTGCTGGTGTCCACCATCCTACCTGGTATGAGGCGCTTCACAGTCATGGTAGGGATGCAGGACAAAAATGGATGGCCCGGGCCATATCTCTACTCCGGGATAAAGGCCAAAACACCAGCAGTGCCCATAGCGTAGAGGCATTGAAACTTGCCGAAGCTCTTCGGAAAATTCGAAAAAAAAACCGGATAGGAATCCCTGAGCTGGAAGAGGCGTTGACCGCAGTGGTGTTTGACGGTCAGCCGGATTGGGTAAAAATATATGGTCCTGACCTTTTTATAGGCAAAACAACAGGCCATATCCGTGATGAAATGCTCCTCATCCCCATTCAACAAGATTTTCGATTGCGGATTAAAAAAGCACGGTTGACCAGGATTCTGGAAAATCGATCGCCCATCCAAAGAACACTGGATCTTCGTAAAGATTTGCACCGGTCGCATTCCCGGTTTTTTTATCAAACCCGCATTTTGCATATTCCTCTTGCTCATCTGGATGATCCGAATCAAAACGCCCTTGGAACCTTCCGTGAATCCTGGGAACTGGAATGGGACCCCATCGCAGAATGGACCATCGTCCAGGCCGGCACATACGGTACTACCATTGAATCCGCTGCCCGGTCCAGGATCCTGAAATCCGTGCAGGATGCAGAAGAAATGAATATTTTGGTTGAGGCATTGAAAGATAGCTTTTTGTGTGGATTTGAGGATGTTTTTGAATCAATCCAACATCAAATGATCCGGATATATGCCGTTTCGGATTCTGTGGTCAGTCTTTTGCAAAGTTTGGAAATGCTCCTCCATGTTGATCAATTCGGTCACATACGTTGGGAAAAAACGCCGAAACTCGGTCCTTTGATTGAACGGATTGCAGAACGGTCGGTTCAAATGCTTCCCGCGGTCATTTTGCAATTGGATGAAGAGATGGACCAGGCCATTCGTCGAACACTCAAACAGGTACTTTACACCCTACTGAATCCGGCCTATCGGTCGATCCGTGCCATTTTTTCGGATTCCTGGATCCAAATCCTGACCCAAACCAATCGCACCGACTTTTATCACGGTTTGGCGCTCAAACAGGCGATGGATCAAAATCTCATAGACCATCATGATGCCGAACAACAAATGAATCAGCATTTTTCAGACCCGGATCCACTTCGTATTTTGGATTGGCTTGAGGGGTTGTTGTCCGGCCATATCCTGTGGATAGCATACGACGACCACTTCCTGAGGCTCATCAATCGCTGGATCGGCGGTATGGACCAGGCCACCTTCCGACATCACCTCCCTGTGCTGCGTAAGATATTTACCCAGGGAGGTGAAACCGAACGCAGGAAACTGATGGGCCGCATCCGATTTCCTGAGAGCGTGGTACTGTCCGAAGCTTCAGAACATATTCCGGCTGAAGTAGAAAAATATGTCGAGGAGTTGATGGAAGTATATTATCCATAAACCATAAGAATTTTCTCCAACCTCCCTATTTCAAGGATGAACGAATGTATGCCGGTAAACTTCAGAATCCGAGAAAACTGAAGGGATTTGATTTACTACATCAACTAGAATTTATAATCAGAAATCAAAATCCTGCCCCAACAGTCGGGAAGTAATCGTACCATTCAATCGAACAGCTTCTCCATACTTCGCATTTTCCAGGTAATACCCCTCCACCTCCTTCGTGTCCGGATCCACGATCCAGTATTCCTGTACACCACTCCGTTCGTACACGACCTTTTTCTGATAACGGTCGTACCGGGCT
>CALGAA010000098.1 GCA_937952445.1 uncultured Bacteroidota bacterium
CCGAAAAATATTCCCCCAAATTGGAGCTGTATATGGCTAAAAATTTGATCCGCTCGTACAGGGGATTCAAATGGTCTTTGGCCTCTTGCAGGACACGTGCATTAAAGGACAACCAACTTATATCACGGTTGATCATGGGATATTTGCTCATATATTCGATCGTATTTATGCGGTAAAATACAATTTCCAGTATAATTAATAGACCAGGACGCCGTACAAATTTTCCGTAAGGACAGTTGAGGGAACACGGCGCCAGGTTTAATAGGTATACAGATTATGTTTGAAGCGGGCCTTCAGGTGAAAAAAATATAGTTCCCCGGACGGTCCGACCACATAGCTTTTTGTGGTGGTATGGAATGCCTGTCAGTTCCGTTGTAGTGTGTTTCTTGTCTGAATTTATAAACCCAGATTTTCTTTAAACAACCGAATCGCGATGGCCAGGAGGATGATACCAAAGACTTTACGAAGTACTTCGATCCCATTTTTCCCGATCTTCCGACCGATCCAGTCCGAAAACCGAAGGACCAGGTATACGAGAATGATGTTGATGACGATCCCGATCAGAATATTACCGTTGCTGTATTCGGCTTTCAACGAAAGAATGGTCGTCAAAGCCCCGGCACCTGCGATCAGGGGAAAGGCAATGGGAACGATCGAACTGCTCGTACTGTCCGGCTCGTCCCGGAAAATATGTATCCCCAGGATCATTTCGAGTCCGAGTAGAAAAATTACGATGGATCCTGCCACCGCAAACGAGCTCACGTCGACACCAAATAAGTGGAGAAGTTTTGGTCCGCCGTACAGGAATATGACCATAATGATCAAGGCCACGATGCTCGCATTCTTAGACTGGATTTTGATCCCCCTCTGCTTCATGGACAAGATGATCGGAAGTGAACCGACAATGTCTATGACGGAAAACAATACCAGGCTGATCGAAAATATATCCCTTAAATTCAAATCCATGACAGATCGTGTTTAAAGCTGCAAAGGTTAGAAAATAAATTTGATTTAACTATACCGATTTATTGGAGGAATAGAACGGGATAGGTCTCAATTTTGTTCGATTGACCGTATTTCTTTTTGAATTGGGTCAATATTTATGATTTGATGCGTGGTTACATCCCCTTGTTAACTGATTTGATATACCGGTTGGACGACTCTCGTGAGGTGACACGGGGATAAGTCATCGATCGAAATAATTGCCGCTTCCATTTTAACTGCCCTACATCCCGAGTTCACTATTGTCTCTTTTGGATGCTGTTCACATAAGCAACCATTTCCTCATTTGACTACCCCATTCCACCATTTTATGACGCAATAGGTGATAATTTATGGCATAAGACCGCTATATATATTTAGAATTGGACCAAATGTTTCCGGGTAATTCACAACCGGAAATTTGACCATTTATGGTCCGGGAAAAAGTACTAAATCAACCTTGTGATGGAGTGGTTCAAGGTTTAGAACCAACCTGCGCCGAGTGATTCCCGGAATGGCCAGGGAATACCAATCAGGATCAATACCAGCGCGATCAAATAAAAATTGAATGCGACATTAAACGGTTTGGGGGCGCGTTTGGAACGGCTGTACCCCATGGTGATGAGGATGACAGCCACGACCATTAGCAGAATATGCTCCACGGTATAAAATCGCAAAACGGAACTGCTCATCGTGCCGCTGCCAAACTGGACTTTGGGACTTATGAAATAAAGAACCAACCCGACCAGGAGTTGGATATGAGTAAAAACCATGCCGAGTAAGACGGCTTTGGTTTCTTTGATGTCACCAAATTTCCCTCGTCGGGAGAATGTTTGAAAAATGGCTAAGATCAGGAACAACAAGACCAACCATCGGAGCCCTGAATGCGCTGAAACCAGAATATTATAAAAAGAACTATTCATTTTTCATTAGTTTTGGTGATCAGAAGCATCAAAGTTAAATAATTTCTTTCCCATAATGAAGAACACATTAGAATATAACGTGAAGCGGTTTGACGAGTTAGTAGGGCAAATCAAGGGTGACGGATACCGCGACTCGCTTCATCGTCGAATATATGCCACAGATGCCTCCATCTACCGGGAAATACCCCTCGGCGTGCTGATGCCAAAAGACAAATCAGATTGTCAAAAGATTGTCCGGTGGGCCCGCAAATTTCAAATTCCCATTATTCCCCGCGCCGCCGGAACCTCTCTGGCAGGGCAATGTGTGGGAGGTGGTGTGGTCGTCGATACTTCGCGATACATGACCTCCATTCTCGAATTGAACAAGGAGGAAGGTTGGGTCCGTGTCGAACCGGGGGTTATCCGGGATGAACTCAACAATTTTCTCAAACCTTACGGATGGCACTTTGGTCCCAATACCTCCACCGCTAACCGATGTATGATCGGGGGCATGGTGGGAAACAATTCGTGCGGTTCGACTTCAATCGAATTTGGGAGTACCCGCGATCATGTAAAATCGATCGAAGTGCTACTGTCCAATGGTGATTTTGCCGTGTATCAGGAAGAGGATCCGGAAAAATTTATCCGTAAAGAGAAAACCCATTTGCGGTACGACATTGCAGGTCGGATGATCGAATTAATGAAAAGGGAAGGGATGGAAGAGCTCATCCGGGAATCCTACCCTCATCCGGAAATAGAACGTCGAAATCAGGGTTATGCGCTGGATATTCTGGGTCAGTTTGCCTGTTTTGGCGATCCCAAGGGGAAACCTTTTAACCTGGCTAAATTGCTTTGTGGTTCTGAGGGAACGCTTGCATTTACCACGGAGGTGGTGCTGAATCTGGTCCCCCTGCCCAGTCAGGATGTAGTGGTGCTCTGTCCTCATTTTGAATCGATCAACGATGCGATGCGGGCCACCTTAGTGGCGATGGAAGATAAGCCTTCGAAATGCGAATTGATGGACCGGACTATCCTGAATCTGGCCTGGGAAAATCCTGAACAATTGAAAAATAAATTTTTCATAAGCGGGGATCCTATGGCTGTCTTGATGGTGGAATTTCGAGGGGATGAACATTCGTCCGCCCGGGATAAGGCGCTGAAATTGGCGGATAAATTGAAATCACGTCAAATGGGGTACGTTTCCACGCTCGTGGAAGGTAAGGATACGGACCGGGTGTGGAATTTACGAGCTGCAGGGCTTGGGGTGCTGTCGAATATGAAAGGGGATGCGAAACCCGTGGCCTGTATCGAAGATACTGCTGTTAGATTGGTAGATCTACCCGATTATATTGAAGAATTTGAGGCGATGTGTGCAGCGCATCACCAGGAAGCTATATTTTATGCC
>CALGAA010000099.1 GCA_937952445.1 uncultured Bacteroidota bacterium
CGAGGATCCCTATCCGAGGGTGGGAAAGTATAGCCGAAGCTACATAAGGCTTTTGGTATGAAGCCAGGGCGAAAAAGAATCCGTCAGAAGGGTCACGAATTTAGTGACTGGCGCACTTAAACATCAATTGAGCAAAAACGGAAACACCAGATCAAATGAGGGCACATTGACATAAAATTTTTGATCGGTATGCAAGTCGACCATTTGGTACCGACCGTCCATCCGGCCGATTTCGGTCGTAACGGGACACCAGGACGAGTAACTGTGGTATTCGCCCGGTTCGATGACGGGTTGTTTTCCGATGACTCCCTCGCCGATGATTTCCCGCTTCACGCCGTAAGCATCGAAAATGCGCCAATGCCTCGCCATCAACTGGACAGGATGGTCTGTCAGATTTTCAATCAAAATTTCATAGACGTGGACATATTTTTGTTGCAGCGGATCAGAATGCTCTTTACTGAAAAATGTCCTTACACTTATCCGTATCCCATTAGTTGTCGTCGTTTGCATCCTTTTAATCTTTGTTGACGTTCAGGAACTCCTCCACCATGAGCTCAGCATTTGTCAGGGTAACCTCTAATATATCATTAACAAGAATCTGGTCAAAACAGTTTTCAAACGAAAGTTCCTTGCGCATTTTATCAATTCGCACCTGAATGTCCTCTGCACTTTCCGTCTGGCGTCGCGTCAGTCGGTTAATCAGCACTTCTTCATTTGGGGGTTTGATGAAAATCGTCAGGCAATCCGCGCCCAGGTGATTTTTAATTTTTAACGCCCCCTGGACATCGATGTCAAATATGATGACCTTGTTTTCCCCCCACAACCGATCCAGTTCGGAGTGGAGTGTACCATAAAAACGCCCTGGATACACCTCTTCATATTCCAGGAATTTGCCACTCTCTACGCCGTGCTGAAATTCAACAGTCGTGAAGAAGTAGTAATCGCGACCTTCGATCTCATAATCTCTTCTGGGCCGATTGGTCGCCGAGATTGAAAAACCCAACCGGTCAGGCCATTTTTTCAATAAATGACGCACAATGGTTGTCTTCCCGGCACCGGATGGTGCGGTAAACACAATGCATTTTTTAGGTTGGTTTTGACTCATAACACGTTGGCGAGTTGTTCCTTTATCTTGTCCAGTTCGTTTTTCATTTCCACTACCAATCGCTGAATTTCGGAATGATTTGCTTTGGCACCAAGGGTGTTGATTTCCCGTCCCATTTCCTGGCTGATAAAGCTCAGTTTTTTGCCTTTGATCAAATCGCAATTCTGTAGTTCGGACAAGAAATACTCGCAGTGCTGACGGAGACGAACCATCTCTTCATGGATGTCCATTTTATCCAAATAATAGATCAGTTCCTGTTCGTATCTGCCCGTATCGATTTTGTCCGGCGGAATATGTTGTTCGAGGTTTTGCTGCAGCCGTTCCTTGACCTGTGTGATTCGCTCTTGTTCCGATTCAGCAATTTTTTCCTGTCCCCGGATGATTTTTTGAGTGCTTTCAGTCAAAGCCTGTGCCAGGGCCCGCCCCTCTGTTTTTCGGTGATTCATCAGGGCATCGAGCGCCTCTTCCACCGCTTCGATGATCGTGATTTTCATCTGTTGGTCTACTTTAAATTCCATCAGTTTGACGACACCGGGAAGTTGGATGATGGAAGGTAGGATATGACTCGGCTCAAAGTTGAGTTCATCGGCCAGTCGGTGAATTTGGTGGTAGTAATTGGTGAACACCCGTTCATCGATCTCACTCACGTTGGAGTCCATATTTTGACCCTCCATAGTGAGTTGGACGTCTACCTTGCCGCGCAACAGCTTCTCCAGAGTGAGCTGTCGAATGTCCATTTCGAGCATGGACAATTCAGCGGGAGCTTTTATTCTGATGTCTGAGAATTTGCTGTTCAGTGATTTGACTTCGACGCTGATCTTGTATGGATCGTACGTCCTGATCGCGCTTCCAAATCCGGTCATCGAATACATAGGTTGAATTTTTGGCTAAATAAAACCAAATTAATTGAAATTCCTCCATGCCAACCCAGCAAATCGGAAAAATCTATGTAATTTCCTGATTTTAATTGGGTTGCGTGAAATTATTTTAAAAAAGGCGCGCGTATAATTTCCCCATGACGAATAAAATTACGTAATTTGCCGTCCATTTTGAATCGTAAAAAATCAAACTTATATTTCATGAGGAAAGCCGAACTTGTATCAATCATTTCAGAAAAGACCGGAGTACCCAAAGTGGATGTACTGGTTACTTTAGAGAGTTTTTTCACCGAAGTGAAGGACACATTAGCAACTGGAGAGAACGTGTACATCCGTGGATTTGGATCATTTGTGGTCAAGAAAAGAGCCGAAAAAATTGGTCGGCATATCAAGAAGAACAAAGCTATTGTTATCCCCGAACATTATATCCCCGCCTTCAAACCCGCCAAGATATTTATTGATACCGTAAAGGATCAGGTTACGGACGAGGAGGTTGCAAAACATGAATAATAAAAAACAAATTTGGCTGGTTATCGCTGGATTTATCCTGATCCAGGTATTTTATTTTGGGTTCGATACAGTTCAGTTGGACCGGGATGCCACCCTGGGTGCTGATGGTGAAGTGGTTTCAGATCACGCCTGGGATGATCACCTCGATGATGCGCTTGCAAGCATCACAGAGGAAGATCGACAAATGGTTGAAGAGTGGATGGAAGCCGCAGAAACCAATAATATTGTAGCCCTGAAACAATTGGCTTCGTTCTGGGTTTCGCGCAGCGAATGGGAAATCGGCGGTCATTATCTGGAAACGATCGCCGGCACGACTTCTGCTGCCGAAGATATGGTTTCAGCAGCGAGAACTTTTGGAACAGGGGCGCAGCAGGCGGAAGACGAGCTTCACCAAACTATTATGCGCCAAAAAGCGCTTACCTTATACGACGAAGCCATTCAAAAGAAGAACGACTCTTTCCAGGAAGAACTGGAGAAAGCACTTCTGTTGATTAAATTACCCGATGCGGACAATCCTATGATCGGCGTACTTTCCCTGGTGGAACTGAGCAATACCTACCCGGATCGACCGGAGGTGTTCGTTCATTTGGGGAAATTCTCGATTCAGACGGGACAGTGGGACCGGGCTCAGGAACGACTCGAAAGAGCCTATGAACTCAATCCGCGGAACCAAGAGACGATTTGTTTGTTATCAACAGTGTATAAGGAGGTAGGGGATGCTGGAAAAAGTGCGGAGTTTAGTGAACTCTGCGAAAGTAACTAGATTATAAACTTAAATATTAAGATATATGCCAAGTGGTAAAAAAAGAAAAAGACATAAGATCTCGACACATAAACGAAAGAAGAGATTGCGTAAAAACAGACATAAGAAGAAGAAATAATTTCTAAAATCGATTTAAGAATAGGTAAGGTTTTGAATGAAAGGTGAATTCCATAAGCCAGCTACAGTACTTTGGATGTCAAATAAAAGAATTTTGCTTGACCTCTACCTCAAAACCATGCCTTTGTGAGCCATACAAAGCGATACCGAATACAAGGATTCAATTTGCCTTGTTAATTGCCTGTAATCATATTCCCAATATGGAGACATAAGTCCCCGGGAATGAAAAAATGAAACTGCATATGACGCAGAACATTACCAGAAAACACCGGTAATAAATACCGTAAGTTGAGAATATATTCGGTCGTTGTTAACCTTTCGAATCAAAGTCTTGCCATTGTAAAAATAAAACAGTGGAAAAAGAACTGATTATCAATTCTAACAGTAAAAAGGTCGACGTTGCTATTCTTGAAGATAAAAAGTTAGTAGAATACCACCAGCAGGATTCGGATTCGAAGATCGTGGTGGGCGATATTTACCTCGGAAGAGTCAAAAAACTGGTTCCGGGACTGAATGCTGCTTTTCTCGATATCGGGTATAGCAAGGATGCCTTTTTGCATTATTCTGACCTGGGCCCCAAATTGCCCTCGGTCAAGAAATTTACGAATAAAAGTATCGCCGGACAAAACAGTTCCTGGCGACTTAAGGACTATGACCTGCGTGAAGAAATCATCAAAACAGGTCGCATTGACGAGGTGCTCAAGAAAAAAGGTTTGCTCCTCGTACAGATTTTGAAGGAACCCATTTCGACAAAGGGGCCCCGGTTGACCTGTGAAATTACTATTCCCGGTCGGCTCCTCGTATTGGTGCCTTTTAGCAATATCGTGACTATATCCAAGAAGGTCAGTAACCCCGATGAACGAAAGAGACTAAAGGTTTTGATCGAAAGCATCAAACCTGCGAATTTTGGCGTTATCCTGCGCACAGCTGCCGAAGGAAAGAAAGCTGCTGACCTGCACGAGGAGATGAACGAACTTCTTGAGAACTGGAAACAGATGTACAACAAATTGACCCAAAACCGGAAGGTGGGAAAATTGTTGAGCGAGCTGGACATGACGGAAAGTCTGATCCGGGATATCCTGACCGATGATTTTACCCGAATCGCGGTCAACGATAAGGAGTTGTACGGAAGTATTAAGAAATTTCTCGATCATACCATTCCGGAGAAAACCAAGATCGTTCAAATGTACAACGGTCGGCAGGCCATTTTTGACACCTTCGGGATTACCAAACAGATAAAAGCATCTTTTGGTAAGACTTCGACAATGGGCAGTGGTGCGTATCTGGTGATCGAACATACAGAAGCCATGCACGTGATCGATGTCAACAGCGGGCCCAAAGTGTCCACACAGAATCAACAGGATGCGGTATTAAAGGTCAATTTGGAAGCAGCACAGGAAATCGCCCGGCAATTGCGTCTGCGCGATATCGGGGGATTGATCATCATCGATTTTATCGATATGCGCAAATACGAACACCGCAAAACACTCTTTCAAAAAATGCGGGAGTTTATGCAATCTGATCATGCCCAGCATACCATTCTTCCTTTGAGCAAGTTTGGACTGATGCAAATTACCCGCCAACGGGTAAGACCGGAAGTGAAAATTGCCACCGCAGAGGTGTGCCCTTCCTGCAATGGCACTGGAAAGATTAATTCGACCTTATTGACGATCGATGAACTCGAACGTGACCTGGAATACCTGATCAACCAGAGGCCCAATTCTAAGTTTGAAATAAAAATTCATCCGTTTTTGTGCGCTTACCTTAAGAAAGGGTTTCCGAGCAAGCAAATGAACTGGTTTATGAAATACAAAAAGTGGATTAAAATCCATCCCGACCAGAATATGCCGATCAATCTGTATAAATTCTATGATTCGGACGGTGAGGAGATAATCCTCGATCAAAGTGAATGAAAAAAGTACTCCTCTGTGTGTTGAATTGGGGATTGGGGCACGCCACCCGGTGTATTCCGATCATCAGAGAATTTCAACGACAGGGGTTTACCGTAGATATTGCTAGTGATGGCGGGCCGTTGGAATTGCTCCGGATGGAATTTCCAACGGCCCGTTTTCATGAATTGCCGGAGTACTCGATTACCTATCCGACCAACAATATCATCATAAATGTAGGCAGACGTATGTTTACTTTACTCCAGGCCGTGCGGGAAGAACACAAGATCATTGAACGTATCGCAGACCGGGAGAAATACGATATAGTGGTCAGCGATAACCGGTACGGATGCTATGCTTCACATACATACAATATTTTTATCACCCACCAGGTGAATATTTTGACGCCCGGGAATGTTTTGGATCCTGCGGTGAATACGTTCAATCACCGGTATATTCGCAAATACGATGAATGCTGGGTACCGGATTTTGAAGAATCCCCCGCCCTGAGTGGTCGGTTGGGACACGATCATGATCTGGAACACGTTCGGTATATCGGACCTGTTTCCCGGATGGAAAAAAGAACAGGTGCGGCGAAATTCAAACTTGCTGCCGTGATTTCCGGCCCGGAACCCCAGCGAACCCTGATCGAAACGGAGTTGCGAAAACAAATGCCCGATCTCCCATATCCAACAGCCCTGATTGGTGGTGTAGTGTCGAAGGTTGCACCGCAAAACGATACGGGCAGAATGCGTCATTTTCCCTTTCTCACATCGGCTGAGCTGAACCAGGTCATGGCGGAGTCTGAAATTATTGTATGCCGCGGAGGGTATACGACAGTGATGGATCTGGTGGCGCTGGGCAAAAAAGCCATCTGTATTCCGACCCCCGGGCAGACCGAGCAGGAGTATTTGACCAAAATGTACGAAAAGAGGGGCTATTTTATACGCCAGACCCAGGAAAAAATCGATTTGCGTTCCGCGGTGAATCAGATAGATCAATACACGGGGATACCGCTGCAGATCCAACCCGAACTTCTCCGTAATGCCGTGAAGTCGTTGGTCCATATACGCTGATTGAATGAAGACCCGAAAGGGGCAAGATCTCGCAGACACAATGCGAAGAGGGTTTGGTTCCGGGGCACTCCTTGTGGGGTTTTTAAGGTACGATTATCCCAGCGGCCCCGGGGCTTGTCCTTTTTGATTCCCTGACCCGGTTCCGGAATTCGTCCTTTAGTCCAGATTGACATAACAGTTCCTGCGGGTACAGGATTTTCCGGCCGATCCATTACTTCCGGGTGTTGAATTGATTCATTGTTTGGTCAGCCCCCACCAGGACGTAGCTCTTGATCATTTCCACCCCCCGTTTGACGATGAAAGGTAATTCCTCCCGTTCCTGAGGCGTCCATTCGCCCAGCACATAATCGATTTGCTGTCCGCTATAGAAATCATTTCCGATCCCGATCCGGACCCGGGGATAATCCCGCCGCCCCATTTTTTCTTCGATATCCTTCAACCCGTTGTGCCCTCCTGCGCTGCCTTTTTTTCGCAACCGGGTTGTTCCGAAATCCAGGTTGATGTCGTCCACAATAACGAGGACTTGTTCGGGATTCCCAAGCTTCATTTTTCTGCCCCAATACGATACCGCCTTACCGCTCAAATTCATGTAAGTCGAGGGTTTTAATACCAGCAGGGATCGCCCTTTTAGTTTGAGCTCGGAGATCCACCCGTATCGTTCATCGATCCATTCTCCTTCCAGATCTTTTATGAGTTGGTCGACCACAAGGAAGCCGACGTTGTGCCTGGTATTCTCATATTTGGGGCCTGGATTTCCAAGGCCGGTGATTAAAAATTTTTTGTGGTTCATATGGTCGAATATTCTATATTTTAACTTCTGACTATGACGTCATAGCCGGAGTTGAATGTTGGGTCTTTCCTCACACACCATTCCAGTGGAATTGTCTGTGCGGAAATAAGTTTCGAATTTAACCGCTATTGTAATGATTAACTCCTTATTTTTGTTATACTTCAGTCATTATTTCATAACACTAGGACGGTGGTCCAATATCATAAAGTTTACCTCATATGTTTCATAAGAGCATCTTTCAGGGAAAGATCGAATTTGATAATCCAAGGAGTTATTCCAAAGGGCTCAAAATGTTCCGGCACCGGGTGGACAACTATCATAAGTCAATCGAACTGATCTTCGAGGAGGAGCAATTGTTCAACGAAGAAATCATGACGATCGAGATCCCAAGGACGGTGATCAACGTAACGGAGAAGGCATGGAAAACGACGGTCAGTTTGTTAACCTACACGGCACAGTTTGCCATTTCCGGGAACATCGGTGCGTGGATGATCGAGGATGGAAAACTAATGCATTTTGCCTGGATTGAACCCCATAGTGATAAGGCCGTGGTCAAAAATTATCAGGAGGGGAAGAAGCTTAGTAAGGTGGAAGGGAAGGAGAAGGAAGCTATGGAACTTCTCACAACAGCAATCGAGGGCTACAACAAACATTCTCAGGCGTACGAGCGTCGCGGTTATCTCAATTACATCCTTCAAAATTATCACGATGCAGAACGGGATTTCACCAAAGCCATCCAGTGGGATGATACCAATGCAGCGGCTTACCTGGGTCGTGGACGATTAAAGATGAAACGGCAGGATTACAAAGCGGCGGTCGAAGATCTCGAACAGGCCATCAAATACTCGCTCGCTCTCCAGGACATCCATTGGCACGCGCGACGGCTGAAAGCGGATTGCCTGATGCACCTGGAGGAGTATAAGAAAGCGGAGTTTGAACTGCGGTTTTTCAATAAGAGAGACTTTGATCCATCCAGTCGAAACCGGCGACACATTAAAGCCTCGTTGTACAAGCATGGTCTGGTTTTGAAAAAATTGGGAAATGAAGCAGGAGCACTGGAATCCCTAAAACAGGCTTTGAAAGTGGATATCGAGGATCAAAAGTACGTTACCGATGGCGATATCTACGTCGAAATGGCCTTGAGCAAAAAGCAGTTGGGACAAAATGGATATCTGGCAGATTTGAAAAAGGCTGCTGGACTCGGGAATACACGCGCTCAGGGCATCCTGGAAAATAGATAAACCGGGAGGACGTTCAATTGTAGCTAAATCTAAATTCCTATGGGTTTTGTGACTCGTATTTCGACTATTCTTCTCTTGATTGGGTCTGGTCGCGGGTTTGATTTATAATCACTGCCGGGGTGCAGGGAGGATCTGACCGTCCCAACAATGTAAGGGGAAACGCCGTTATAGGTTTTTAAAATTGACCATTCATACAATGAAAGCCATCTGGGGAATCGCGATATTATTGCTTCTGGGATGTGGTAGTCCTGGTACGCTGACCCGGAATGGATCGGTGGCCAGCCAAACCAAATCTTCGTGCCTGGAGTTGTACCACAATAGCCGATGGGAGGCTGCGCTGGAATGCTTGAACAATCATCCCGGGGACGCCCGGGACCAGGCGTACTATGATCTGCGCGGGTCAGTATACATTCAGATGGGCCAGTGGGAAAATGCCATTACAGATTTTGAATACGCCATCCGGAAGGATTCATCAGAAAGTAATCCCTATTTATACTTCAAACTCGGTGAAAGTTTGTGGCGGAACAATCAATATCTCCGGGCTGGAGAGGCCATTTCTCTTTATCAGGACCGAGTCAGTAATCCGCGCCCTGATATTGCAAAACAAGTGGATTATTATCTGCGCAGCGCTAGTCTTGCCGATAGCTTGTACCGCACGCCCAGGCGGTTTGATCCGGTACTTCTACCCGAATCAATCAACACAGATGCCGATGAATTGGGTCTGAGCATGTCCTATGACAGGAAACATTTGATCCTGACCCGGCGGGCCGGCCAGGAGGATATTTACGAAAGCTTCTTTCGAGATGGTAGTTGGACCAGGGCAATGCCCATTTCCGCCCTCAATACGCGGGATAACGAAGGGGCTGTTTCGATGTCGGGAGACGGCCAGTTGCTCGTTTTTACGGCGTGCAATCGCCCGCACAATGTCGGATCTTGTGACTTGTATTTTTCAAGTCGCTCCGATACCGGATGGACCGAACCTGCCCTGATGCCCATCATTAATTCACCTGGATGGGATTCTCAACCCACGTTATCCCCTGATGGCCGCGTGGTGATTTTTAGTAGCGATCGGCCGGGTGGTTACGGCGGCCGGGATCTGTGGTTGTCTGTCCGGGGAGAGAACGGATGGATGAAGCCAATGAATCTGGGGCCCGAAATTAATTCACCAGGGAATGAAGAAAATCCCTTTTTGCATTCCGATCAGAATACGCTGTATTTTACCTCCGATTACTGGCCGGGATTCGGTGGCCGTGATCTGTTTATATCTCACCGGATCAGTGGTAACGAATGGAGCGTCAGCCGCAATTTGGGTTATCCGATCAACAGCGAATTACACGAAGAAGGTATTTTTATTTCGTCCTCCGGTGTGCAGGGTTATTTCGCCTCAGCACGAGGTGGAAATTTTGATTTGTATTCCTTTGAAGTGGATCCGGAAATCCAGCCCAATCCGTCATTCCTGTACCAGATATTGGTGTTGGATGAAAAAACGCACCAACAAATACCTGGCGCAGCAGTTGATGTCTATGACTGGACTGCAAACCGGTTGATCCGAACGGTATCTACCGATGAAGAAGGTTATGCTGCCTTTTTGATGGCAGGAGGAAAGCAATATGGAATCACGGTATCCAAAATGGATTATTCCATCCATTCCTTTCAAAGGAAGATGGAGGACGAAGTCGTTCAGGATCTGATGGATACGATTTTATTGCAATCGGTGGAGGAAACTCAAACGCTTATTCTGGAAAATGTCCATTTTGCAACCGGCAAAGCGGAATTACTCGAAGGCTCGGAGGCCGAACTCAATCAGGTGGCTGCTTATCTGAACGAAAACCCGGAGTTTCAGATTCATCTGACCGGCCATACCGATAGCGTCGGAGGGGAAGAAGATAACCTGATTTTATCTGAAGCCCGGGCCCGGGCAGTGAAAAACTATTTGATTGTGCGGGGAATTGAACCGGGAAGAATTTCAGCCGAGGGAAAAGGAGAAGAGCAGCCAATCGCGACGAATGATACGCCGGAGGGTCGGCAAAAAAACAGACGAACAGAATTAACGATAATTCGATAATGGCGAGAAGAAACAAGAAAAAACGAATGGTTCACGGGACCGTGGTAGATATTGGGGCCAAAGGAATGGCCGTCAGTCGAACGGAAGAAGGGGAGGTGTTTTTGGTACAGGATGCAGTTCCGGGCGATGAAATCACCGCGCTTTTGTTGCGGAAGAAAAAAGGCCTGTGGCACGGAAAACTTCATGAAATCCGAGCTTATTCCGCTGACCGGGTAGAACCACCGTGTCCTCATTTCTATCATTGCGGGGGTTGCAAATGGCAACACCTGGACTACGGGAAGCAAATTGAGCTTAAAGAGAAAGCGGTCCGGGACGCCATGCAAAGGATTGGACGGATTGAAATAGAGACATTTTATCCGATTTTGGGCTGCGATCCGATCTATGAATACCGGAACAAATTGGAGTTTACCTTTACGGATCAACGGTGGTTGACAGAGACCGAAATGGATCAACCCCGGGAAACATTGGAGCAGCGGGGCCTGGGTTTTCATCGTCCGGGTCGTTTTGATAAAGTATTGGATATCCATACCTGTTTGTTGCAACCTTCTCCTTCCAATGAAATACGGAATTTTGTGAGAGAAACAGCGATCGAATGGGGTTTGGGTTTTTACGACGTTCGCAGCAGGAAGGGATTTCTGCGCAATCTCATGATCCGCACCACCCAGACCGGAGATTTAATGGCTGTCCTTATCGTAAACGAGGAACGAAAGGAAGACATCAATCTATTATTGGGAACGGTCCGGAACCGATTTCCGGAGATTACATCGTTGCTGTATGTCGTCAATCCTAAACTCAACGACACGATATACGATCTGCCCGTGAAGGTTTTTCATGGGAATCCCTACATAACAGAGCGTTTGGGAGACAAGCTTTTTCATATTGGTCCCAAATCGTTTTTCCAAACCAATACGAAACAGGCCAGGGTGCTTTATGACCAGGTGATCCGATTCGGTGCGTTTCAAGGCAATGAAACGGTATATGATCTGTACAGCGGATTGGGAACCATCGGTATTTATCTGGCTGACCGGGTGAAAAAGGTCATCGGGATCGAGGAAATCGAAGAAGCAGTCAAATGGGCAGCAGAAAATATCGAACTAAACGGAGTCACCAATTGTCGGTATTATTGCGGAGATGTACGTGCCACATTGACGGAGGAATTTATTGAGGCCAATGGGCACCCGGATGTATTGATCGTTGATCCGCCGCGGGCAGGTTTGCATCCCGATGTGGTGGATTTTGTGTTGCATCTTGAACCAAAAAAGATCATTTACGTTAGTTGTAATCCAGCTACGCAGGCCAGAGACCTGGCTGTATGGTCGGATCAATACCGATGCATCGCAATGCAGCCTGTCGATATGTTTCCCCATACGAGCCATATAGAGAATATCGCCTTGCTACAACTGAAAAATGAAAAGCAGTAATCATGGGAATCCACAGTGAAGAAACTATAAGAGACTTTCAGAACAGTTACAATCGGTTCCGAACGATGTTGGCGGAAGCCCAGGAAGTGGTGCTCGACAGCGAAGTTTCGGAATTCCCTGTATTCGTGTTTTCCAAAGTCAGACCTGAAATCGGGGTCAAGTTGTACGATTCGATTGATCATGAAAGGGATTGGTATGTCCATGCTACCTCGCTGGAGGAATTAGTCGCCAAAAACATCGTCGATTCTACACGTATCGATGAATTTAAAGAGGTATACAAGGATCCGCGATCCTACTTCTGCATTTTGCTGCTTGACGGATCCACGGCCCAATTTGCTTTTCCCCCAATCAATGGAATCCCCTTTTCCGATAATTGATTTAACCCGGATGATTCGTGGTGTCAAATGTCAGCATAGACCCAATGCAGATGCGAGAGGGCATGATTGGATTTAGTCGAAGACCAGGATCCTGTGGCGGTTGGGGACGGTCTCTCCTGGCAGCATATGATAACCGGATTGACTGAGCACAAATTCCGATTCATCCGTATTTGAGCAAACCACCAGGCAATACCATCCGATCCCAAACTCAAGCCCAAACTTACACTCGTATGAGTGGATTGCTATCATCCTCAATTTTTAAACAGCCAGAAGTTTGATATTCGCCCTGGCAGCTCTTTTTAAACTGTATGTGATGAAGACCCGGGGGTGTATTCCGATTAATTTTTATCCGGTGGGTTTATCGTAATGGACGAATCGTCCATATACTCAACCTGATCATCGTCGTCCCCATTATTGCTTTCAAGCAGGTCTTCCAGTACACGCAGGATCCGGTTGGCGAAAAGCATCATATTTCTAAAATCGCTCAACAGTTGCAGATAAAGAATACTATTCCGGGTGCCCACCTTACGCTTTTTAATCCGATTGATCTGCTTTTTACGAATGTCACGTATTTGGTTGGCAGAATCTTTAAACTCCGTATTCCATTTGTTCAATTTCTCGGTATCCAGGGTCTGGAAAGCCTCAATGATATTGTTGAATATGGTTCGGACCATATAGTGGACTTCCTGCAATTCATCGATTTGTTCCTGTGTGAGGGGTTTGTGATTGTTATCGACGTGTTTGTAACTACTCTTCAGGATAGAGTCTACCTGTTCGGTCATCTCTCTAAGGTAGTCGATCACAATAATATAAACGTGTCCATATTCAAGGTCTTTTTCAGAGATATCGTCCAGGATTTTGCTGGATTGTAATTGAAGCCACTCAATTTTTTTCCGGGTAGGTTGGAACATTTGCCGAGCTTCGTTTAATTTGCTGCGATCTTCTTTACCCAGAGCCTTTAATGATTTGGAAACAGCTTTATCATAGATGTCGGTGAAACTCTGGATGTAAGTTTTGCAACGCTGAAAAATTTCAGCCTTTGTCATGCCACCCTCTTCATACCGCCGTTCATATTCCGCCAGGTCGGCAATCCGTTTGGAGTGTGTCCTGTGGGTTCGGTATACCGCAACACCCGCGATAATCAGTACAAGCAGAATTCCCAGAATTCCACCGAAATGGAAGATTGCTAATAGTATAAAAGCCACTGTAAATGCTGAAAATGCGGTAAAGAACCACCCGCCGATCACGGACAATACTCCTGATACCCGGTATACCGCACTTTCTCGCCCCCAAGCTCCATCTGCCAGGGATGCACCCATAAAAACCATGAAAGTGATGTATGTGGTAGATAATGGTAACTTGTAATTGGTACCTATTGTGATCAGTATGCTTGCGACGACGAGGGTCACGGCTGCACGCAGAAGATCGATAACAGGTGCATCTTTTTTCAATTCTTTTTGCTTCTGCTTAAAAGGCGTTTCATCAAATTGTTTGTCGATGACCTTGTGCACTTTTTCCGGTACAGCTTTGCTGATAACTTCACTCAAAGCGGTGACATTTCTCACCAGGCTTCGGGAAAACATGTACGAAGAAAATCGCTCATACCCCTCGTCCTGTCGTCCGAGATCCAAAGATGTTTTGAGTACGGAACGGGCTTTCTTTGAGAAATATAAAGTAATCACCATTATTATCCCTGCAAGAAGAAGTAAAATAGTCGGAGTGGGAACTTCTCCTGCAAGGCCATCCATCAATAGCTCTCCCGGCCCTTGTCCGCTAGCAATGAAAATTTCATAGGAATTGTAAGCGGCAAGTGGGACGCCGATAAAGTTGACGAGGTCGTTACCTGCGAAAGCCATTGCTAAAGCAAAAGTGCCAATCAATACCATCGTTTTAAGGATATTGATTTTGAGTAGTCGATTAGCCAGGAATAAGAGAACCGTCCAACCTAAAAAGCTATATAGAATGATTGATCTGGTGTTGTTTTCGATGAAATCTTCCAGTTCTGGTGTGTAAAAGGAAGTGCCCGAAATTCCTTTGATAAGAATAAAATAGGTAATTGCCGTAATACCCACACCTCCAAAAATCGGACCGATCGAGCGAAGGCGTTTTTCGTAATCAAACGAGAAAATCAATCGGGATATATATTGAATCAGCGCCCCGAATGTGAAAGCGATAACGACTGAAAGCAATATACCCATTATAATCACCAGAGCTTTTTCGTTGTTGATGTATTCGTGCAGTTGAAGAGCTCCGGGATCTGTGTACACCTTAATAGTCGCCATGGCTACTGACGCGCCAAGCAGTTCAAAAACGATGGAGACAGTGGTCGAGGTAGGCATTCCATAAGCATTGAATGTATCCAGAAGGATTACATCCGTAACCATCACCGCCAGAAAGATGAGAATAATCTCTGCAAATAGAAAATGTTCGGGGTTGAATATCCCTTTCCTGGCCACTTCCATCATCCCGCTGGAAAAGGTCGCACCTACCAGGACGCCCAACGATGCGACAAATAGAATTATTTTAAAGCTTGCTGCTCTGGATCCTACTGCGGAATTGAGGAAATTCACAGCATCATTGCTCACACCGACTACCAAATCTGATATAGCCAGTAAAAACAGAATGATGACTATGATCAGGTAAAAGATTTCCATTCTATCTATATGAGTCTTAATATATTAAGCCATTAGTGGCCATACAACGTATATGGAGATCAAATTTCAGATATAGTCCAGAAATCGAGAGCATTTCAATATTAATTTATTGTTAATTATGTGGGATTGATTTCAGAAATGACCCACTGTGGTCATCCAGATCAGCGTACGATCATAAAAATATTTTTAAACCGATGGTATAGGCATTCAAGTTAATAATTTCTGCTTTAATCTTCCAAAAAGATGATATTTATTACATTCACTTCGAAAGGACCGTTAAAAGACTGGATTTGATCTTCTTAAAATCAGGATTGAATTACCCAAAACGATCGGTTTCCCCATCCGCCCATTCTAATGAAGGATCAGAGATCGATACCGATGGTGGTCAAATGGTGTGGTTTTTGGGTAGTTCATCATGATCGGGTAGTTTTTAAAATATGATCTCATCGAATATCAGAAAAATGCTCCATTCCACCTTCCCCTTTCTTAGCCACATGAAGGATTATGGCAAAAGGGATTTGCAGGCTGATCTATATACCGGTATGACGATCGGTGTGTTGCTCATCCCTCAGGGAATGGCCTATGCCTTGCTCGCCGGGATGCCCGTAACTTATGGTTTATATGCAGGGTTGATTCCACCGATATTTTATGCGTTGTTCGGAACTTCGCCGCATTTGTCCGTGGGACCGGTTGCTATTACCTCCATCTTGATTCTCTCCGGAATAAGCCGCCTCGAATCCGTGGGAAGCCCCGAGTACATTTCTTTGGTGATTACGACAGGTTTAATCATCGGATTGTTGCAATTGGGAATGAGTGTCCTGAAATTGGGGTTTTTTGTCAATTTTATATCCTTCCCGGTTATTTCAGGTTTTACATCAGCAGCAGCGATAATCATCGTAATTACCCAATTGTCGGACATCCTTGGTCTGTCAATTCCCCGCTTTGAATATGCATACAATTCGCTGATATATGCCGTGCAAAATATCGAAGACACCCATTTGATCACCCTGACTATTTTCGTTATTTCCACAGGGTTGATCCTGTTGATCAAACGGTTGGGGCGTTTATGGCCCTCTGGTTTGATCGTCATGATCATTGCTACATTTTTGAGCTATGTCGTTGGATTTGATCAATACGGTGTGGAAATCATCGGAGAGATTCCATCCGGGCTCCCGCATTTTGAATGGCCCGTGTTCTCGCTGAATACGATTCAAAGGATTATGCCTACTGTATTGACCATGCTGGTGATCGGCATCGTGGGAAGCCTGAGTATGGCCAAATCGATCGAAACAAGGCATCGGTATTACGAGGTCAGGCCCGACCAGGAATTGCTCGGCCTCGGAATGGCCAAAATCGTAGGTTCCTTCTTTCAGGCGCTTCCCTCTGACGGGAGTTTTTCCCGATCCTCCATCGTCAGTGAAAGCGGGGGACGGACCGTATTATCTTCCGTATTTGCAGCATTACTGGTGGGGCTTACCCTGATGTTCTTTACCTCTCTGCTCTATTATCTGCCACTTGCGGTTTTGAGTGCAGTTATCGTGGTAGCGGTCGTAGGTCTGATCGACTTCAATGAAGCCAGGAATTTGTGGAAAACTCAGCGGAGTGATTTTATGATGTTACTGTTTACATTTATCATCACGTTGGCGGTTGGCATTATGGAGGGTGTTTTGTGCGGGGTAGCGCTATCCATTTTTATCGTACTCTATCGCAGTACGCATCCCAGCGTAGTGGAATTGGGCCAAATTGAGGGTACCACCCGGTACAGAAACCTGGATCGCTATGAGGAAGCCTTGGGTCGTGATGACATTGCCATAGTTCGATTTGATGATCAAATATTTTTTGCCAATGCTGCCTATTTCAAGGAATCAATTCGCCAGTGCGTGAATCGACATCCTGCTGGCAAGCTCAAACACCTCATCCTGGATTCCAGTAATATTCATCGGATCGATAGTACGGGTATCCGGGTCCTCAGGGAGGTGGAACAAGAATTGGCTCAAAACGGAATCACGTTGTATCTGTCGGGTGTAATTGGGCCGGTGCGGGATATTCTTTACAAAAGCGAATTATTGACTGAACCGGATAAACATCATATGACCATTCACGAGGCTGTACAGTTTATCTCCAGTGAGTCCGAAGAGCGAAAGGTGGATTATACGAAAGGTGCTATGCAGACCAATGTGATTCGCCGTCACAAGCCGAACAAGGGGAAATCGGATGATTGAGGCCTGCACATCTGAGGCCTGATGGAGATCAAAAGACAGTCAAATTTTTCTAACGGGGATTTATTTGCTTAAATTTATATAAAAAAATATGTGCCGGAACAAGTTGCCATTGGTATTTCTTTTAATCGTCCTGCTTCCAGGATGTAATTCTGATAACGAGGTCGATCAAAATCAGTCCCACGTCGACTTGCCCAATATCGTCATTATTTACATGGATGATCTGGGATATGGTGATATGAGCGCATACGGAGCTACGGAGATCAACACCCCGCATATGGATCGACTGGCCAGGGAAGGGTTGCGGTTTACCCGGGGGTACGCTTCTTCTGCGACCTGCACACCCAGTCGGTATGCGCTGCTGACGGGTACCTATCCCTGGAGAAATGTAAATGCCAAAATTTTACCCGGTACTGCGCCCCTGTTGATCGATACGGCCACGCTGACACTGCCCGGCCTTCTTCAGCAAGCTGGTTACTACACAGGAGTGGTGGGAAAATGGCATCTTGGCTTAGGAGATGGAGCAGTGGACTGGAATAAAAGGGTGTCGCCCGGACCCAATGAAATCGGATTTGATTATTCTTACATCATGGCGGCCACGCAGGATCGGGTTCCCACCGTATACCTGGAAAATGGCCGGGTGGTCGGTCTGGATCCAGACGATCCTATCCAGGTGGACTATCAAAATAATTTTCCGGGGGAACCCACGGGAAGGGACAACCCGGAGATGCTGACGATGAAACCTTCACACGGGCATGACAACACCATCGTCAATGGAATTTCAAGAATCGGGTACATGAAAGGGGGTGAAGCAGCCCGGTGGTCGGACATCGATATGGCGGATGAATTTTTGGAACAAGCTCAGAAATTCGTTTTGCAAAACCAGGATCACCCGTTTTTCCTGTATTATGGTTTCCAACAACCTCATGTTCCCCGTACGCCTCATCCCCGGTTTGAGGGATTAAGTGGAATGGGTCCGCGTGGCGATGCTATTCTGGAGGCGGATGCGATGATCGGGGAATTTCTCAAAACCCTGGAAGACACCGAATTAATGGAAAATACCCTGATCATTTTTTCCAGTGACAATGGACCGGTGGTGGATGATGGGTACGAAGACCAGGCGGTAGAATTGCTGGGCGATCATACCCCGGCGGGTGGATTAAGGGGTGGAAAATACAGTTTGTTTGAAGCGGGAACCCGTGTTCCGTTTGTTGCCTGGTGGCCGGGGACGATCTCCCCGGGAATTTCGGATGCGATGATCAGCCAGATCGACCTTTTGGCCTCACTCGCAAAATTAACCAACCAGCAATATCCCCGGGCGGAGAAAGATAGCAAAGAATTGCTTGATGTTCTTCTCGGAAAAAGCGACGAGGGACGACACAGTCTAATCCTCGAAGCCACTACCCGAACCGCTTATCGGGAAGGTGATTGGGCGATGATCCCGCCCTATAGAGGTTCAGCGGTCAATACCCGGGTCAATATCGAACTGGGGAATAGCGATCAGTACCAATTGTATAACCTCGCTGAGGATCCCGGGCAACAAAACAACCTGGCGGAACAAAATCCGGAAAAGCTTCGGGATATGGTTCGGGCGTTTGAAAAGATCCGGGGAACAGATTACGGCAATACCCAGCCGTTGGAGTTGGAATAACCCCAATTATTTACCGTATACAGACTGAATAGGGTGTATGTAAATGCCAGGCAAATTACGGGATAACACCTGTAATTTCATGCTGGGCAGAAAAATGTGACCCTATGCCGTGCTTTCGTACGCACTACGACTTGTCATCAGGTCTGATCCGGATTTATCAGCGACGTTTACGGGTATCCTCCCGAGTCAGCCATCGGAAATCGTCGGTGCGATGGAGATCATTGAAAACCGAATGGATGCGTTCCTCAGCCAATGGAGTGAGCTTGCGAGTATCGAGATCGATGAATCCACCCATCAATTCAGCGGAAAGGTGGTGCGTCCCATCCTCGCCGAAGATTTCGTGTTCAAATTCGAAAAACATCCCATCTCGTGACAATCCTTTGAGCAATAAGCTAACGTCAATGGTCTGACCAGCCAAAACTTCCCTGAAATAGTAGATATGCTCGTAAAACAATACCGGCCCAACCCGAAATTTTTCCATATCCTGATGGCTGAATCCGTGGTCGATCAGATACGCCATTCTGGTGTGGCTCATAAAATTCATGTATGCCGAATTGGCCACATGCCGATTGGCATCGAGATCGCTCCAACGGATGTCAAAACGTTTTTTGAATATTTCCATGATCTAAAGATAGAACAGATCTTCGAAATGTGTGATAATCGCCGTTTAAAGAGACAACAAATACGCTGCGATATCCGCCACATCCTGCCTGGAAAGTCCCAGTACACCTGGACCGGGCATCAGGGTGGACCCCTTTTCACGTTGCTCTATGACTTCCGATTCAATAGTAATTCGTTCGCCGCTGGCCGTTCTCAAAGATAAATATTCCCCTTCTCCCTGAATAAATCCAATATGTTGGCTTCCATCTTTCAGGGATATCTTCCACGGTTCGTACCCAAATGCCACATCAGCTTCCGGGTAGAGAATGGCATCAAGCAATGTTTGCCTGTCCATTTTGGAGCCGATCCGGGTCAAATCGGGACCGATGTCCCCACCGTGGTTCCCGTCTTTATGGCAAATGCCGCACGCACTTTGAAATTTGATTTTGCCCTCGGACGCGTTTCCCTTCAAGGATAGAATTTCAGTAATATTATACGTATCACCTGTGGATGGTGGAGGAAAGAATTCCCCTGCCAGAATGCGGATGTTCGGACTGGGATTGGCGTAAATCCAATCGGCTATCATTTCTTTTTCCCCGGCGGACAACCAATTGGAGGATGCCAGATCGATCAGGATTCGACCCCCATGTGGATCTTTGGCCATCAGGCTCATGAATTCTTCCCGCTCTGGCGAGTCCGGGGCGGTTGCCATCAAATTTTTCCGCCATTCTGCCACTTCTGGTGGAATTTTATCCACTTGTTTTTCGATCGTATAATACCCCGCCCAATCGTTGGAACTGCGATGATGGAGCCAATAGTTCGCCATTTCGGATACCGGATTGTCAGGTAGCGAAGAGGCTATTCTTTGCATAGCCTGTGCAGCCTTTCGGACCGGTATGAATGCGATCGCGGTCAGAGCTTTTAGCCGATCATCCATGTTCACATCATCAGACATGGCCCGCAACTCAAAATCCGGAATGGATTCCACAGGATGGATCCTCCAGGCGATATTTGCCATTTGGGGTGACCAATTCAGTGGATCTGATCCACATCGCTTTTTCAGGTTAGGATAAATGTCGGATTCTTTCCCGTCCATTGCGGTGCCGAGTGCCTCCAGATACCAGCGATCCTGACCATCAAACCCATCGATCAATTCGTAAATCGATTCCTCGCAATCCGCCAGGGGAATATCGCGCAATGAAATCGCTACTTCACGGCGGATCGCGGGATGCTGATCTGCTACCATTCTACGGGCGAGTACCAACAAATCGTTTGGATCTGATTTTTGTCGTAATGCCCGGAATGCCACTAGCCGTATTGGCCAACGTTCATCGTCCAGCAAGTTCGTGGTTTCGGCGATGCCTTTTGCTTCCAGTTCCGCAAGGAGCCACACGGCCCTGGCCTGATGAAAGGGATTGGGATCCTGATTAATGATGTCCATGACTTCTTCTGTCACAGCACTACCTTGTTTTCGCAAAGCCAGGAAACCGGCATGACGGGCATGTATGGATGGATTGAGAAATGCCCTGATTTGTCCCGGGGTGGTCGAAAGATCCAGTTCGGGTGTTTTCAACTGCTTATTTTCCGGACTGATGCGGTAAATTCGACCGTATCCTACGCTATCGTTCATCGCATGTCCTCCCACGATCGGGTCGTACCAATCGGATATATAAATGGCTCCGTCCGTTCCCACGACCACATCGCTGGGGCGGAACCACTTGGTTGTATCCTGATCCACATCGGACCATCGGTAGTTATCCGTCGATTCGGGGACCGAGGAGGCAAAACGAAACCGTTCCGAAAGATCGTATCCTGCTCCCTGCACCCTGGGCAGGTAACCAAATACTTCGTTGCGACCGGCATCGGCGCTGAGGAGCATACCCAGATATTCATCGCCCAATTGAGTGGATTCATAACGGGTGATGCCCGTGGGTGCACCTGCCCCGGTATTATCCCCCGCCGGCATTACACCGGGATCATCCTGATGCCAGTGCGCTGCGAACATACTTTGGTGGGGTCGTTTATCGGCGCGCCAGGTACGGCTCCCATCCGCTGAAAAAAATCCGGCATTTCCTTTTTCCATCACCC
>CALGAA010000100.1 GCA_937952445.1 uncultured Bacteroidota bacterium
GTATCCATCTCCGTTTTGTGATTTATCCAGGCGTCAAGTGGACCAGACCAGAGGTAAAATGCAAATCCAAAAAGGACAATCAACAACATCCAAAGGGCCGGAACGAGCTCCCTTCGTCTGGAAGGCGTCTCTTGTGGCAAGTGGGCGATGGGTACGGAGGCGGAGCGTGGATAGTCATGAAGTGAAGAACCGACCGGATGAAAGGGTAATTCGGGCAGTGATTGGTAATACAGCAGGGTTTCGGCTAAAAAGTCGAGTTGTTCATCATAGGTAAACATTCCAAATTCCCCGAACTTCATCCCAGTCTCCCTGGCCCTTTCCATCAAGGATTGCTCCCACAATTCAACCTGTTGTTGCGCCTTCTGTTCGGATAAGATAAAATAAGTCGCCACCTTACGGACCAGATTTACATCGGTGTTCATCCGTGGGTCCCGGTTGAAGTAAAAATGTTCGCGGGGAGGGAGGATGCGCTGGCCATTCTCCGACAAATAAGCGCTAAGAAATACTCTTTTAAGTACTCCCTGACCAGTGAGGGCAAGTTTTCCTTCATCCTGAAAAACCACCTGCGCTAACCGAGTAATCTTTTCGAATTGAAACATAGAACGAATTTAGCTATATTATCCTCATTGTCGCAACACTTCTATTATATTTGTGAAAATTCAAACAGGACATGGAATATTCGCGTAAACGGTCAAAACAGCTTTTCGAAGAGTCACAGAAACTGTTTCCCGGTGGGGTTCACAGCCCGGTCAGAGCCTTCAAATCTGTGGGTGGTACGCCCATTTTTATGGACCGGGGCGATGGATCTGAACTCACAGATGTGGACGGAAACAAGTACATCGATTTCTGCAACAGTTGGGGTCCACTGATCCTTGGCCACAAGCATCCAAGGGTTATCTCGATGGTTCGGGAAACGATCGAAAAAGGACTTACATTTGGAACACCTCATTCCCTGTCTTATGAATTGGGGAAAACCATCATAGAACATCACCGATACATCGAAATGATCCGGTTTGTGAGTTCCGGCACCGAAGCCGTCATGTCAGCGATACGACTTGCCCGTGGAGTAACCGGAAAAAATAAAATCATAAAATTCGAGGGCTGCTACCATGGTCATGCGGACTCCCTTCTGGTAAAGGCAGGGTCCGGATTGGCAACATTGGGGACCTCCACTTCAGCTGGAATCCCGCCGGCATTTATCGGTGAGACCATCGTCCTTCCACTAGCAGATCCCGAAATTCTTGTAGAAACGATCCAAAAACACAAAGACGACCTGGCTGCGGTCATTGTAGAGCCGATACCTGCCAATAATGGCCTCCTGGTGCAGGATGCTGAATACCTGCAATTGATGCGGGATGTCACTCAACAAAATGATGTTTTACTAATCTGGGATGAAGTTATTTCCGGATTCCGGGTAGGATTTGAGGGAGCCGCCGGATACTATCAGATCCAACCAGACATTCTGACGTTTGGAAAAATTGTCGGCGGAGGCATGCCTGTAGGTGCTTACGCTGCTTCCCGGGACATCATGTCCCATGTGGCTCCTGTGGGGGATGTATACCAGGCTGGTACTCTTTCAGCCAACCCGGTCAGCATGGCCGCAGGACTCGCTACCTTGCAGGAATGTATGATTCCTGGCTTTTATGAAGAAATGGAAGATAAAACGCACTATTTGGTCCAGGGCATCGAAAACGCGTTTAAGACGACCGGATTTAATGCCCGAATCCAATCCATCGCGTCGATCTTTTGGCTCACATTTGGAGAAGGTAGGGTTCAAAAAGCCAGCGACATCGACAGTTCCACCATGGATATGTACAAAAAACTTCACCTGCACCTGTTGGAAAACGGCATTTACTTTGGACCGTCAGGTTACGAGGTAGGTTTTATCTCCGCTGCGCATACGCTTGCTGATCTGGATAAAACCATCGATGTGATACAAACCGGGATTCGGAAATTCAACCAGGCGTAACCTTCTATAGCATCCTGTCTTTCATAATTTTCAGGTGAGGACGTACGCCCGTATAAAGTAACTACTTCCATGCACTGCCATCAAGCAGAAGCAGGAAGAACATCAACTTATCTATATAATTGGAAATCAGGAAACGGTGCTGCTTCGTCTCCGTTTACGGGTTTTAAAAATTTCCAATACTTCTTTTTCAGTCATGAAACCCAGGTCCTGGAACTGACTGACTACGAATTTCTTGATGTCCTGATAATCTTTACCTCGTTTGTAGGTGTATACTTTTAGGAATTTCTTGATCAATTTTACGCAGGCATGTTTGATTTCCTGGTTAAATTGCTGGTTATCAAACATATTGATGTAAATCGTCATCAATTTACTCAATTCAAAGTAGGCTGGATAATCTTCCGGATTGATGTTTTTGAGCTCTTCAGCAAAATATTTGTAAATGACCAATCGCAAAGCCTCATTGAAGTCTGATAATCCTTCGTGCCGATTGTATTCATTGCGTATTTCCTCGATCGTCACTTCAGAACCCAGACCGTGTTCTTTAATGACGTATTGGAGATAATAAAATTTATAGAAATCATCTTTCGGATCATCGGGCAGGAGTTCAAACAGGCGCACAAATGAATCTACACCTACTTTAATGTCGCTCTTCATTAACCGTTCCAGAAAATAGAAGTGCTTTTCGTAAAACTCTTCATTTTGACGAAGTTCAGCGTATATATTGCCGATGCGTTTACGGTACTGTTCCTCGAATTCGATAAAATGAGCGCTCAATCCGAGGATATTAATGTACTCCTGGGGCATTTGCAGATCCTTATTCTCCAGAAACTCGATCAATTCTTTCTCAAAAGAGGAATTGTCGAGTTCGTACTTAATTCTAAACTTGAGAAAATCGAGGAATTGCCGGTAGCTTGCTTTCAATTCGATCGCATTGTCCGGAAATTCGATGGTATAAAAATTATAACCTTCAAATTGCTTTCGGTATTTTTTGTACTCGATTTCGCGATTCTGTTTTTGCCACAACTCATCCGACTGCAGGTTGCGCAAATAATTGACCACTCTTTTGTTTTGAATACCATTGATAAAAGAAGTCGTCCATATATCACTGTTCAAAGCGAATCCAATTTGAACGGTCTGACCGATCCGATTCTTGATAAAATCAAAATAAACCGATTCGCAAATGAAGGTCAGAATATCCCGGAATGCTGGTTGGGGACGGATGTATTTTAAGTCATCATCCAGAGCTCCACGCAACACAGAATACCCCAATATCCTTGGGAGGAACAAACCTTCAAGCCTACTGTCCAAAATCGACTGTTCCAACGAAAGCAATTGTAAAGGATCGTTATTCGCCACTTTATTATACAACTCCTGAATCTCGGGTTCAAATGTATCCACTAACGCTTTGTAATCGGACTCCTCTTCGGTGTCCAAATACGTAGCAAGTAAATCGGATTCCTGGATTGAATTTTTAATTTCCTCCATTTCTTCCTGATAATGCGGACTCAGTGGTTTCATAAATATTGCATTTCTGATGTTAACATTAAATATAGCAAAAACCCGGTAGAAATCCTACCAGGTTTTTCTCCAGGTCAGTCGAATTGACTTTATAAAAGGTCCATATTTCAGTAAAGCCACTATTCCTCTTCTGAGGATGCTTCAGCAGCAGGAGCTGCTTGTGGTGCTTTACCAAAAATCGAAATATGGTGATCTCGTTTTTCTTGTTCGGTCTTCTCAAACCGTGCCGCTACTTTTTCCTCTTTTGCTGAAACAAACTCCTGATATTTTTGATCTGCTACTTCCTGATCAAAAGCCCCTTTGCGAACACCCCGGAGCAGATGTCGACGGTACAACACCCCTTTAAACTTCAGTATTGCCTTTACCGTATCGGATGGCAACGCACCATTTTCCAACCAGTACAAGGCTCTTTCAGAATCCAAATGAATTGTAGCCGGGGAAGTCATCGGATTGTAAGTCCCTATTTTCTCAATAAACTTACCATCCCTTGGCGACCTTACATTCGCTGCAACGATGTGATAAAATGGCTTCTTTTTGCGTCCTTTTCGCTGTAATCGTAATTTAACAGACATTCAATTTATAATTAAAATGACATAATCACCTATCTATTCCGACACGGCGGATAACAGGCTTTAACGGGCGCAAATATACGACATTTTTATTTAATCTCATCTATATCTATTAGAATTCAAACCTCAATTTTAAATTTATCCGCCGGGAGGTGAGGTTGTTCTTGACCGAGTACTGAACGTTATCGATCGCCTTGATCCAGGTGACAGAAGCCGTATTCGCCACCTGCAACAAATTGAAAACTTCCAGGCTTATCCAGGCATTCTCAGCAAACCGAAACGGATTATTGGGTCGCCTGGTTATCCAGGCCCGGTCCCACAACTGCGCAGAAAATCCGGCATCCATCCGGTAATAAATCTTATGCCGGAAAGGATTCCGCAAAATGATGTTTTCATCGGGGGTTCCAAAAGGAAGACCTGACCCAAAATTGAGACTGAGATGAATTTTAAAATTTTCATTTTGAGGTAAATAATCCTGAAAAAAGATGGAAGCTGTCACCCGCTGGTCGGTAGGCCGGGGCACATATTCTGTTTCTTCAAAATTGCCGATCCCTTCCAGGAGTTTTTGATGTTCGATCCCGTCCCATTTTTCAATTGCTTTTAAAAAGGAAAGGTTGATCCAACTTTCCGCACCAGGCACCAGCTCCCCATTGAGTCTGAAATCGATCCCCATCACATGGCCGAAGGCCAGATTGTCACCGTAATACCGAATTCGTACGTTGTTGACATCGTAAGGGATCAGGTCAGACAATTTTTTATAATACGCCTCGGTGGTGAAACGCATCTTTGACTTGAGTTTTTCCCAATAAAAGTCAGTGCTGTAGCCCAGTACCACGTGGGTTGATTTCTGGGCCCTGATGTCCGTATTGAGTGTGCCATCCAGTTGGCGAAATTCCCTGTAAAAAGGTGGTTGATAATACAATCCTGCAGCCAATCGAAATACCTGATTATCCCGTCTACCCAGGGGTCTGTACACAATCTGTCCGCGGGGAGATATATTCAATTCTTCATTCCACGTCCAGTATGACGCGCGGACGCCTCCTTCAAAAGTCCACAGGGATTTACCCGAATTTCGTATATTATAAGCCTCCATAAAGTAGGCTTCCAATCGCTGAGACGAAAGCTCATTCCTTGATTTGTAATTGTACGCCAATTGAACCTCTTCTCCATTATAAGGTAGAGAGTACCCTGCAGAATCTATCCGCTCCCATTCATTGAGCCGGTCCCGGATGTCTTCGTGCTGAAATTTTAGTCCCCATTGCAAAAAATGGCTTTGGTCCGGCCCCGAACTGGAAAAGATATTTTTCTCCAACCCTCCTTTGATTTCAAAATTGGAGACATTGGAAAGCAATAGATTGCGTACGTATTGATGCTGAATCCCTTCACCCACCAATGCAATGGCCTCACCCTGATTTTCAGCGCCGATGGAAGTTTCAATCTGACTCAAATTGTACGTACTCAGGATATCAAAATTTTCGGCTTCGGCCGATTGATAAGTCGATGCCAAAAATTTGAGAAAAAAGGGATTTTTATTCTGAGGTGGAAGATAGGTCATGGAAACACCAGCCATGGCTGTTTCAAACTTATCTCTTTCCGCACCGGTAAAGGACGATGTGAGATTAAGTGTAAAATCGATCAAACCAGAAGCGGTAGATCTCGTCTGCGGTTCAAAATCAAAAACCGATCGGTTGTAATTCAACAACAGACCAGCCTGCCACGATTCATTGAGGTCGAAAGTCAGGTAGGATTGCACATCAGCAAATTTGGGAAGATACTCCCCTTTTACATCCAGTGTATTGAGGAGGTAAGCCGTTGAACGATATCGTCCCCCTACCAGGTAGCGGAATTTTCTATACTGAGAATCCCCGAGAGATTTACTGCCTTCCATATGGGCACTAGCACCGAGCAAGCTGAGCTCAGCTGAATAAGCAGCCGTATCCGGTCGTTTGTATTTTATATCAAGCACCGAGGACATTTTATCTCCGTACCGCACGGAAAAACCTCCCGAGGAAAACGAAATGTCGCGGATCAAATCAGGATTGGGAAATGACAAACCTTCCTGTTGACCACTCCTGATCAACTGAGGACGATATATTTGAAAATCATTTACATACACCAGGTTCTCATCGTAGTTGCCACCGCGCACATTGTACTGGCTACTCAATTCACCACCTGTCCCACCACTGACTCCCAGTGCAATGTGAGGTAAAATGTTCTCGAGATTCCCGGTTACGGAAGGCAATAATTTAATTTCGGAAACATCTTCCACGATCATACCCGGCTGTTGGGAAATCGTACTCTGGACCACAACTTCCAGATCGGATACAGCAGGTACCAGTTCGACGTTTAGAGCGAGGTGCTCGTCAACGGTAGAATGTGAAATCGGATAGGTAGCACGTTTATAGCCGACCCGTGAAATCACCAAAACGGTATCTTTATCCGAGGTAAAGCTAAGGGAAAATGCACCTTGATCATTAGTGGTATAGGCTGTTGTACTTCCTTCGAGATACACCAACACATCCGATAAAGTCACATCTTCCACCGGATCGGTTACGAATCCATCCACGGTTATCACACCCTGGGACCACAGGTGACTCGAAAAGACAACCATCAGTAAACAGGTAAACCTATACTTCATACGAAGGTATGTTGCCGAGGGATTTCAATTGATGTATGGTTGCCGCGGGATCTTTCGAACCAAAAACCGAACTTCCCGCCACAAGTACGTCAGCACCTGCTTCCATAATCTTACCGGCATTTTGTAGCCCTACCCCCCCGTCGACCTCGATCAAAGCTCTGGAATTTCGATCCATCAACAACTGACGCAATTGACGAATTTTATACAACGATTCGAATATAAATTTTTGGCCTCCAAATCCGGGATTAACGGACATAATCAACACGAGGTCAAGATCTTCCACGATATGTTCCAGCACGGATACAGGCGTATGGGGATTGATTGCCACACCTGCTTTCACTCCCAGATCTTTGATTTGTTGGATATTGCGATGCAAATGAGGGCACGCCTCAAAATGAACCGTAATCGTATCCGCTCCTGCCTTCGCAAATGCAGGGACATATTTATCCGGCTCCTCGATCATAAGATGGACATCCATCGGCTTTTCCAACACTTTTCCCACTTGTTCGACAATCATCATCCCAAAGGATATATTGGGAACAAACCGACCATCCATAATATCCATATGCAGCCAATCGGCATCACTTTGTTCGATTAGTTCAATAGCCCTGGTTAAATTGGTAAAATCAGCTGCCAACAAGGAAGGGGCAACGATTGGATTTTTTATCATATCAATTGGATTTGCATTTGTTATAACTACTAACTTTCAAGATAAATTGAGCTCCGGTCTAAATATTTTCCCCATCTGCCACAACTTTATCTTTCGGCAAAGATAGAGATTATCAAATTTCCGATTACTCTGGATTTCATTATCTTGAGGGAAGTAATCGATATGGCAGCGAACGATCCGTTTCATCAAAGGAAGGATGGAGACGGAAAATCAACTCCAGTCAGAGGATTGACCAGAGGAGGGAAATCCCGTAAGAAACTGACATTCGGTAAGCTGGGCTTCAATTCAACACTGGAATTAAAATTTTGAACAGGTTCAAACGTTTACAATTGAAAAATATAAATACATACTTATATGGAACAACATACCGAAGAATCGTCTAATCCCTCCAGGAATATCGCTATTTTCAGCATTACCGCGCTCATCTTATTGGCCCTCGCAGGCTATCTATTTTATCAAAACGCGCAATTGCGAAAGGAAATCGTCCGAATTAATCAGGAATATAGTGACCTCCAGGGCATCAACGTCCAATTGGATGAAGAATTTCAATCCGCACAGCAACAGCTTGAGGCACTTAAAGGCGATAATATTGAACTCAATAAGCTGATCGATGAACAGATCGCCAAACTGGAAGAACAGAAGAACCAAATCGCCATTTTGGTGCAGAAAAACCGGAACTTTGAAGAAGCACAAAAAGAGATTGATGAGCTCAGAGCAACAGTTGAACAGTACGTGGAAGAAATCAATTTACTCAAGGAGGAAAACACCTTTTTGACGGAAGAGAACAGGAGTTTAAAAACCCAAACGGATAGTTTGAGTGTTGCTTACGCCAACAGTCAACAGGAAAATCAGGCGTTGTTGACCCAGCAGGAAATCCTCACAGAAGAAGCCGAAAAACTTTCACAGGAGAATACAGAACTCAACATTAAAGTGATGGAATCCTCCAGGATCGAAGTGAACAACATCAATGTTCAGGGATACAGTACAAAAGAAAGTGGACGTGAAGTCCGACGAAGACGGGCCGATAATGTGGAAAAACTCAATATCTGTTTCGTCCCCGAAGTCAATCAGTTAGCCGCAGAAGGAGACGAAGAATTTTTTGTCCGGATTCTCAATCCGCGCGGTGAGACCATTTCAGTGGAATCAGCGGGTTCGGGGGTATTGACCTTACTCAAAACCAACACGCAGGTACCGTATTCCACCAAACAGACGATTGCTTACAAACACAACCAGCAGGAAATTTGCCTCGTTTGGTCGCCCGAAGTGCCTTTTGAAGAAGGGTTGTACGCCGTGGAAATATATAATAAAGGGTTCCCGGTAGGGCATACGACGTTCAAATTACGATAACACCCGGGTGATATTCACCTGCATCATTTCAACCGCCAGATCCCTGGACTTTCGGTATGGGAGTCCTTCCCAATGGTTACCGGAATACGAAATAGCGATTTTTTCGGATTTCATCCTAACATAACCAGCTATTCGTCGAAAATACAGCCGGAGCATTTCTGCCATCGGCAAATAGATTCTACCTTTAAAATTTATCAGGCACCCCGGGAATAGGTGTATCTTTGCGTGGTTTTTCAACCGGTTAGAAATCACACATTCCCCGGCACGTATTACCATACAATGTAGTGCGTCATAGGGGCTGAAATAACATTTTTGATTACATTTGAAGCAAAATATCGTGACCCGTGGGAATATTACTGTTTATTTTAATCTCCTATATACTTTTGTGTTTCACGTTGGCCCCGCTTTTCCGAAGAGCTGGCTCATCCCCGCAGAAAGCCTGGATCCCGGGAGTAAACTTTGGTGAATGGGCCTACATCACGGGGCGCAAAAGATCGTACGCCTGGTGGCTTTTGTTTCCCATTGTCAATATTTTCATCTATGCGATTATGGCGATCGACATGGGGAGGGCATTTGGAAAATTAAGTTTCTGGGATTCAGTTCTGGCTGTGGTTTACGCCCCTTTAGCATTTTTCCTAATCGACCGCCAAAACCTACCGTACCAGGGCAAAGTTGTCCAACTCGAACGGCAATACAGACAACAAATTAAGGACGCTGAAGAAGCCGGTGACAAATTAAAAGCTCAGCGATTGGCAGCCAAAAATCCCTACCAGAAAGGTGCTATGCGTGAATGGGTAGAATCATTGATTTTCGCCGTATTTGCAGCTGCTTTTATCCGAATGTTTCTCATCGAGGCATTTATCATCCCCACCTCATCTATGGAGGGATCATTGGAAGTGGGTGATTTTCTGTTCGTGTCCAAAGTAAATTATGGAATCCGCACACCTATGACGATAGCCATGATTCCGCTTTTGCACAACCGTATCGGGGCGTTGGATAAAGAATCGTACCTCGAAAAACCGAGTTTACCTTATTTTAGATTACCCGCACTGGAAGAAATTGAACGACACGACAACGTGGTTTTCAATTATCCTGAAGGAGATAGCGTGGTGATTACACCGGGAAGGACCTTCAGTGTATATGATCTTCGCCGGCGCGGTATGCTCGATCGCATCAATCCGAATGATATCATTACCCGACCGATGGACAAAATGGATCATTACATCAAACGAACTGTGGGATTACCAGGCGAGACCCTGGAGATAAGAGCGGGTACAGTCTATATAAATGAGGAAGCCATCGAACAACCTACCAAGGTGCAATTCACCTACCGGGTTACTTCTTCAGTTGGAGAAATCAATGTCCAAACCCTGGATAAACTCGGTGTACATATCGATGACCATCCGCGAGCCGCAGACCACTATTACAATCTGAGCTTCGACGAGGTGGAAGCCATTCAAAATCTCGGAAGTGACATCGAGGTTACTTATATAAAGCCCACGCCCGTTCCGAATGCCCTGTATCCTCACAACGATGAATTGTTTCCCAACTGGACCACAGATGATTACGGACCGATTTATATTCCGGCTAAAGGAGAAACCGTCGAATTGACTCCGGAGAACATTGCCATGTACAGGAGAGTTATCGAAACATACGAACACAATACATTTGATGTGGCGGGTGACCAGGTTTTGATCAATGGAAATCCTGAAACCCATTATACTTTTCAATACGATTACTATTGGATGATGGGAGACAACAGGCACAATTCTGAGGACTCCAGATTTTGGGGTTTCGTTCCCGAAACACATATAGTGGGTAAGCCCTTATTCATATGGATGTCGCTGAAAAACAGCCGTTTTTCAGATGGCATACGGTGGGACAGAATCTTTAATTCAGCCAATAAAAAATAAAGTAAATGACGGGAGGTTTTCTGCGTATTTTATTTTGCATCTGCATTGCGATTTTCGCAAACGCACAAAGTTCTTCAAATGCCTACCTCCTCGAATGGAACTCCCCCACCTCTTCGATTTTTGAACTTTCCAGACTCGACCTGTTGACCGGTTTCAACACAAACGGATACAACAACCAGCCATTTTACGATGGACAACGTTTGTACCTTTCATCGTCCTGGAAAAAACAAAAATCCAATCTAACCGATCTGATCGCGTTGGACCTTTACAATAATACGATCCGCCGAATCACTAATACCAACGAATCCGAATACTCCCCCATCCGGATAGGACCCAGCTTGTTTTTTATACGCATGAATCCCGAAAACAAATTTCAGGAATTGTGGAAACTCGAAAACCAAACAGTTTCCAAAGTGATTCCTGAAACCAATGTGGCCTATTATTTTCCGATTACCCCCCAGCGCCTTGCCGTGGTGCTCATCGAAAGCAACCAGCTCAATTTATACGACATCGATTTGGTAACGAATGAAAAAAAGAAAATTTCCGAGAATGCCGGCCGCGCCCTGTCATACGGTCAAAACGGTGTCCTGTATTTCGTCCACAAATACAACGACGAAACCTGGTACATTAAATCCTATGATATCCTGACGGCCCAAATTAAAATCGTATGCAAAACCATCCCGGGTGCGGAGGATTTTTATCTGTCAGACAGTCGTTATTTATGGATGGCCAAAGACAACCGGATATACCGGACAACGATTCAAAACGGCCTGGCCTCATCCTGGAAGAATATTTTTCACTTGGAAAATTATCCATTGAATAATATCGGTCGAATTTGCGTTATAGGTGAAAACCAATTGGTCATCATCAACCATTAACCTAATCCTGTGAAATTTTATTTTTCTTTAATTCTGATTGCTGTGTCATGGATGTCTGCTGGTCTGTTGTCAGGTCAGAATCCTGCTTCATTCATCATCCAAATCGCTGAAAAAAGTAATGAGGAAGAGATCGCGAAGTATTTTGCAGAAAAAAACATAGCCATCAATCTCCGACAAATAGCCTCAAGTATACGGGCCTGGGAATTGACTGTCGAATCTTCATCTACGCGCAGAGCTTTGGATTGGTCGAGCATACTGGATCAATGTCCGGGCATTGACTTGCATCAGCCCAACAGGGTACTTGAATTGCGACGAAAGACACCGAATGACCCCAAATTTCCCGAGCAGTGGTATCTGAATACGATCAAAGCACCAGAGACCTGGGCCATCACCACCGGCGCCATTTCTCCTGATTTCCCCCAACCTGTGATTGGGGTTCTGGAAGCGGGATACGATTTCAGTCGGCCAGATTTACAAGGGATATTATTTGAGAATCCTGGTGAAATCCCCGGTAACGGCATTGATGATGACAACAATGGCTACATTGACGATGTCCACGGGTGGAATTTTGACGATGGCAGTGACGAACATTACATTGATTACACCTATCATGGAGACGCCGTCGTGTCAATTATGGCGGCACGAACCAACAACCAGATC
>CALGAA010000101.1 GCA_937952445.1 uncultured Bacteroidota bacterium
GAATTTACGGGTATTCCCACCGAAAATATGATGATGTCAGCCACACACACTCATTCAGCGGGAACTGCTTGTGGAGTTTTTCAAAGCGACCCGGAACCGGAGTACCTTGATTTTCTGAGTGTTCGAATCGCAGACGCCCTGATCCGGGCCAATGAAAACCGCGTCCCGGCGCGGATCGGATGGGGTTTTGGTGATGAACCTACGCAGGTGCACAACCGTCGCTGGAAACTCAAACCAGGAAAAACGGCGCCCGATCCATTTGGGGGCGAGGATGTGGTTCAAATGAATCCCGGGGTGAACAACCCCAACAAGCTGGAGCCCGCCGGACCTACCGATCCGCAGGTGTCGGTCGTTTCTGTGGTGGCCCGGTCAGGCGAGCCCATTGGATTGTTGGCCAATTATTCGTTGCACTATGTAGGTGGTACCGGCCCCGGAGAAATTTCGGCTGATTATTACGGTATTTTCAACCGGCGGATGGCCGAATTGCTTCACGCCGATAACCAGAGTATTCCCTTCGTTTCGATGATGTCCAACGGGACGAGTGGAGATATCAACAATATCGATTTTACCGGGAAAACGAGCCCCGGACGAGGTCCTTATGTGCAAATGAATTTTGTAGCCAACGTCGTAGCCGCCACAGCATTTAGGGCCGTACAAAATATTGAATACCACGATCACGTCCGGTTGTCCTCAGCTCAGCGGGAAATCAGCCTCGGCGTTCGACTGCCTGATGCAGAAGAGGTACGACGTGCGGAGCGGATCGTGGCCAATGCCGAAGGTCCTAATATGAAAACGCGCGAAGAAATATATGCCCGCGAGACCATTTTAATCCAGGAGTATCCCCGCCAGGTGGATATGATCCTGCAAGCGTTCCGGATTGGTGAGCTGGCTATCGCCGCTATTCCATGCGAAGTGTTCGTAGAAATCGGGCTTCATCTGAAGGAAAATAGTCCGATCAAACCTATGTTTACGGTGTCCCTGGCCAATGGGTACTACGGATATCTCCCCACGCCCCAGCATCACGAATGGGGTGGTTATGAGACGTGGCGGGCGCGGTCCAGTTTTTTGGAAGTGGAGGCTTCTGACAAAATCACCGACGTTCTGATGCAACTCCTTGGAAATTTGACAAAGTAGAAATTTGTCTGACATATTCCCACAGTCACTTGAAACAATAATTTTAAAATAAAGAAAAATGAATGTACAACGATTTACCCTCACATTGATTTGGGCATGCTTTCTGGGACTTACGCTTAATGCGTGCAAATCAGGCGATGAAAAAGCTGTCGCGACGGAAAAGGAAGTGATCAAACTTTTCAACGGGGAAAACCTCGATGGTTGGTATACCTGGCTTCGGGGCATTGGTCGGGATCAGGATCCCAAGAATGTATTTACCGTGGAGGATGGCATGATCCATATTTCAGGTGAAATCTGGGGATGTATCACAACCGAGGAGGAATATGAAAATTACCATTTAATTACGGAATTTAAATGGACGGGGCATACGTTCGAACCCCGGTTGGATCGGGCCCGGGATTGCGGTATTTTGTTGCATTCCGTTGGTGAAGACGGCGCGTATAGTGATACATGGATGAATTCTATTGAAGTCCAGATTATCGAAGGTGGAACAGGGGACTTTATCGTGGTTGGTGATAAAACGGAAAAATTTGCCATTACCTGCCCCGTCGCTCCGGAAAAACAGGGAAGTTCACATGTGTATGATCCGGACGGGGAGATGGTGACCATCCACGGAGGTAGAATCAACTGGTGGGGGCGTTCACCGGAATGGAAGGACATCATTGATTTTAGAGGTGCGCAGGATGTAGAAAATCCGGTGGGAGAGTGGAATACCCTCGAATGCATCGCCTCCGGGGATAGCATTACGGTCATCCTCAATGATGTCGTGGTGAATAAAGCGTACGATGTCAAGCCGTCCAAAGGAAGGATCCAGATTCAGTCGGAAGCTGCGGGAATTCTGTTTCGAAGGGTGGATTTGATTCCGCTGTAGGACAGGGACATTGGTTTTAGGATTCAGTGGGAGGGATAGCTACATCGAACTCTCCGTACAGACAAATATTTCTGTTTTTTGCTTACTTTGCAGGACGATCCAACCGTTCTTCATTTTATGCAACCACAATTTGATAACCAATTATTTGGTCAGGTACCCATTATTGGAATATTGAGGGGTATGGCTACTGCCGATTTACCTTACATCCTGGAATCATATCTTCAGGCCGGTTTGACAACCATCGAGATTACCATGAATACCCCTCAGGTAGAAGAACAAATAGCGATGGCTGTGAATCGATACGGCGACCGTCTCAACATCGGCGCGGGGACCGTCCGGAACCTGGAAGAATGGAAACGTGCCATAGGTGCCGGGGCGTCTTTCATCGTATCTCCCAATGTAGATAAAGACGTGATTACTTCGTCCAAATCAAAGGGCATTGCTGTATTTCCGGGGGCTTTGACCCCGACTGAGGTTTATCAGGCATGGCAATATGGAGCAGACAAAATCAAGGTATTTCCTGCTTCAGCTCTGGGGTCTTCCTATATCAAAAACCTGAAAGGACCTTTTGACCACATCCAATTGATCGCCACAGGAGGAATCGATGTGCACAATTTGTCGGAGTACTGGAATGCCGGCGCCGATGGATTTGGGATCGGAGGTTCATTGTTTGATAAAAAAATGATCCGGGAAAGGAATTGGGATGGGTTGACGAAACACATGCATCGGTTTGTCCAGGTGATTCAAAAAGGGAAAGAATAGAAAATGTCGCGGGAACAATTGTCAAATTATTCTTCCCTCAACAACATCAAGTGAAGATTAACTACGTCGACCCATCCCCTTCTCATAGGATATATAGGGCAACCACCTTAAATCAGTCCAGCAATTCCCTCAGTTTGGCCACGGTAGAAATGCGGGAGTGGGTATCGAGCTTTGCGTAGATTTTTTGAATATGCGTTTTGATGGTATTGATGCTCACATAATGTTTATCCGCCATTTGCTTATTGCTATAGCCTTCATAGATATCCTGTAAGATCTCGTATTCTTTCTCAGTCAGCTCACTGAGCAATTTTTTGTTGAGCGCGGTCCGGCTAAAATACCGTGGTCGGGATTTCTGCCTGTGGTTGAACATAGCAACTTCGATGGCGGCGTAAAGGTCGTTTTCATCAAAAGGTTTGACGATATAACCCATGGGTTGTGTGTGTTTGGCGTCGGTCACCACCGCCTTTCCAGAATAGGCAGTCAGGTAAATAAAAGGAATTTGATAAAGATCGTTAATCTTGTGGGCTATATCAAATCCAGCCATTTCATTTCCGAGGTTGATATCGAGTAAAACAATATCCGGTGAAGCTTCTTTTAAAAGCGAAAGAGCCGCCGATTTGGTATGGGCTACGCCGACCACTTCGTAGTGAGAATTGGTCAGAATTTCCCGGATATCCTCCGCGATCAATGGGTCGTCCTCAACAATTAAAACTTTCACATTATTCATTAGATGACGTTTTTTGGATCTGGAATACTTATGGAAACAACGGTTCCGGCCGGAGAATGACCTACCGTAAGTGTAGCCCTGAGTTTGTCGGTGAATGCTTTGATCAGCCGGTACCCCAGGCTTTTCGTACTTTCGATGGCAAAATGATCGGGCAAACCCCGTCCGTTGTCCGAAACTTTGAGATGGATGGCACCGGGCTGTTTTTTCAGGACGATTTCCAGGGTTCCGCCTTTATCGGCATCGAAAGCGTACTTGAATGAATTGCTGATGAGTTCATTGAGAATCAGCCCAATGGGAATGATGGTATCCACGTCCATTTTGATGGGGTCAATATCGGTATTGACCTCCACATTGACGGTGCTGGATTGGTAGCTTTTCACCAGGCTGTCGGTCAGATTATCGATGTATTCTTCCAGATCAACACCCACTAAATCTTCGTCCTGGTATAGCTTCTGATGGATAAGCGCCATGGATCTGACCCGGTTGCGACCGGACTGGATCGCGTCCCGCGCCTGCGGACTCTCCAGTTGGCGGCTTTGCAGGCTAAGCAGCGACGAAATGACCTGTAGGTTGTTTTTGACCCGGTGATGAATTTCTTTCAATAGAATTTCCTTTTCACCCAATGCTTTGGATACCTGCTCGTTTTTTTCAGACAAAATCCTGTTGGATCGTTTGTGCAAACGGAACATATTGAAAAGCAGCCCGGAAATAATCAGGCTGAACAATATACCACCGATGAGCAGCCAGGTAACCCTTTGATGTTCGCGCAGCTTCACCTCCGATTCCAACCTTTGAATTTCTCTTTCGCGATCAAATTCATAGTTCATTTCCAATTGGGCCAGTTGCTTTATATTTTCAGAGTTGAAAAGAGAATCCCGTAATTGTATATGCTCTTCGTAGTATTCCAAAGCTGTATGAGCATCTCCGTTCTGGCGATGTACCAGGTAGAGGCATTCGCAGGCTTTGGATTTATTTGCCACATGTGCCCGGTCTTTTGCCAGATTCAAACCGATTTCACAATCTTGCCGGGCTTTGTCGGGTTGGTTGAGTTTCAGGAAAAGCAATCCTCTTTCGATGTAGGCTTCGATCAGGCCCTCCTGATGTCTTTCTTGTTCAAATACATCCAGGGCCTGGTTAAATTCTTCCATAGCCGTGTCCCATTTTCCCATTCGCATATGTACGCGACCAATGTTGAACAGGGTAGAAGCAATACTCCTGATCGGTACGCCCACGTTTTCTTTCAATTCGAGGGAAGCGTTCAGATATTCAAGGGCCTGGTCGAGGTTTTCCTGTTTCATGTACATTTCCCCGATATTGCCCATCACCACGGCGGCACTGGAGTGGTCGTTCAGCTCCATCAAAAGCTCGTACGATTCAGTGTAATACCGGATGGCCTGTTCAAAATCCTTAAGCGAATGGTACAAGGCGCCAATGCTGTTATCCAGGATACTAATCTGACCCCTCCGTCGTATTTTGTCGGATTCACTGAGTTTCAGAGTATCCAGGTTAACCAGAATTTCCTTGGCATCGAGTTTGGTCTGGAGAGCCAGTGATACCTGTCCGTTGATGGCTTGCAATCCGGATTGTGTCGCCAGGATCTGGGAGTAAAGAAACGGCCAGTTGTGAACCGATTCTACAGACAGCGCTTTTTCAAGGTAATAGTTTGAACTATCCGGATTGGAACCGAAATAAAAAAAATTGCCCATCGAATACCAGTAATTAATCAGCGATTTTTCATTCCCGGATCTTTCGGCGATTTCCCCCGCTTTGTCCAGAAGTTGGCGAGAGTCTTTGTGGTATCGATATTTTTTACCGGCAAATCCAAGCAGCCTCGTCACTTTATCCGAATCGGATTTCAGCGTATCGATCCCTGCCAGAATGAGGCTTATTTCATCCGAATCCGTACCCTGAGCATACATTGGACGATCCGGTAAAAGGGTCATGATTAATATCAACGAAATTATTTCTATGGGGCATTTTCGCTTCATACCTCGATCGATCGGTTCCTGGCTAAAGATAATCCTTTCATTATGAAAATCTTGGGTCGACAGGACTAATATACCTAAATATATGACACCCCCTTATTCCTGCCTCTTTGCAAACTTTCGGCAGGCATTATCCGTGCTCTTACTGGCATAACGTCGGTAGGCAAGAGCCTGCAAGGATTCAGGGGAAAGTTGATGGTTTCATTAAATAATGGGCATTTTTGACATGATAGAATATGTATTTTGAGATTACATTCCCGCCTTCGAAAATCGGATAACCTCATTATTCACTGGTTCGAGGGACTGCAGGTAAATATAGATCGCTTCCAGATCCGATTCCTTCATACCCCCATACATCACCCAGGGCATAAGCGATTGAAAATCTCCTGGTGCGATGGGCTCCGGCGTATAGGTTGAGTCGGCATATCTTTTAAATCGCTGGACAAATTGATCCATCGTCCAGGTTCCGAGCCCGTTTTCATGCGGAGTCAGATTGGCGGACCGCACGATACTTCCATCCGGAGATACAAATTCACGGCCACCAGCCAGCGGTTCACCAATGAATTTTCCATTTTTGAAATCGGTATGGCAGTCCCCGCAAACGGCTGCTTTGACCAGGTACTCACCGAATGCGATGCGGTCATCTTCAGTCGGCATTTCGGAAAACTGGGCTTTCTGAGGCATCGTCCGAAGGATCACATTCATAGGGAAAGCAGCTTTGGAATCGGGGTGATCGGCTTCTATGGGATCCAGACTTCTGATATAGGCAATGACCGATTTGACATCTTCCGGGTCTATACTTCCATAATTGGGGTAAGGCATCACAGGAAAAATAGCATTTCCATCCTTTTTGACCCCTGTCGTGATCAACCGGAATAGTTCTCCATCCGTCCAGTCCCCGATCCCGTAGGGCGTAATGTTTTTGGCTACAAAAGTTCCGGGGAAGCCCATGGATTTGTCAAAAATTTCACCACCGGCCCCTTCGGTTCCCGGGACAGGAGGACCGCTAAACAGGGAAAAGTCCCGTTGTGCATGGCAGTCCATGCATAGCATGACATGGTTAGCCAGATACTCCCCACGCTCTATTCGTTCGGGAGTTATTTCGATGGTCATGTCTTCGGGAGGGCCTACATTGGGTTTGGTGAGCATGACCCATCCCAGGGCAGCTAATACGATCAGCAATACAGCTCCCAGGCCGTACAAAGTTATTTTCAAGGCTTTTTTCATGGTTAAATTATTTACGATCCGTGTGTACAAACGGGGTTTAGTTTCTGGATGGATGAAATTAGGACAGGGTGTTCGGGGCTTTATCACCCATTTAGGTGATTTTAGAGATAAAGTGCTGACTTTACTTATTTCTGCTTTTTCCTGTCTGTCAATAAATCACCCGATTGGATGACAGAACCCGCGTTGTTGATCAATAATTTTGACCTGAAATTTTAACCGTATTGCACGATTTTTTAAACCAAATAAATTTATAAGTTATGACAAATTTGAATTTTTACTTCCGGATGCTGAGCCGTGCTTTGCTTGTCTGTGGCTTCATCATGGGAATGGGAATGGCGAGTTTCGCCCAGAGTGACGAATATTTTGACAAGACTTCCGGCGTCACCATGTATCCGCAGGATAATGGCGGTATGGTGGTGTACATCCCCACAGACGATGGTGCTATCGTGTTGGTTTGTCCCGGACCTATATGGGGGTCAAATTGTTATCAAATTAATTGTCATGAAGATTACAAGGGATGTCAGGATGCCCTGGATACTTACACAAAAAGTAGGGTGGATATGTCCGGATACGGCCTGCCACATAAAGGAGCGGCCAGGGTAAACCTGAATACGGACTTCGGGATTGGAAATTTGAGATGGAAGTAGAGGGGGCGGACCCTGGCCGGGAATTGCGCTCCTGCTTAGTGGCGTGATTTCCAGGCTGTTTCAAACTTCTATTTCAAATGAGGGAATGCTTATCCCACAGCGAACGGGTTACCGCAGGCGATCCCATCGTCCCTGAACATAATCCAAAAATATTCACCGCAGGCATTCTCAAATCGATGGATGGTTTTAATAATCCTTTTTGTAGTCCATCATTGAGAAATATCCCGCACTTCCTATCCTTTTCCGGTATATCGCCGGATTAATTTCGTCGACGGTGCCCTTCGCTTTTTTATCCATATTGCAGGATCATATGCTGGTTCACCATTGGATGGATCCCACCTCCATCGGCCGGCGAATGCTGCTTAGGCTTTATTTCTGAATTTGGCGATGGCTTTTTGGGCATGATCCTTCAACACCAATTCTCCACTTTGCGCGGCGCGGTGGTCCATTATTTCCGGCCAGTCATCGGTGCCTTCCCAGATCATGTTCTTGAGTTGGAAAAGCGCCTCCGGACTATAGGAACGAAAGCGATCGAGAAAAGTCTCGAGATAAGCGTCGAGTTGTTCGGCTTTATCAAACACTTCCTGGAACAAACCTTTGTTTTTAGCCCAATCCGCCGTTTGCCATTCAGTGGCATTGAGCGTAAGCTGTGAAAAACCAGCTACCCCGATTTTTCGTTGCACCGCAGGCCCGATTACAAAAGGTCCGATGGCCAGGCTAAGTTCGCTCAGGCGGATCGACGCCCATTTACTCGCTATTGCATAATCAACCGCACTGCACAACCCAACGCCTCCGCCCACGGCTTTTCCATGAATCCGGCCCACCGTGATTTTGCCGCAGGTCCGCAGGGCATTGATGACCCGGGCAAAGCCCATAAAAAACGCTTTTGCCGAAATTTCATCGCGGATTTCAGCCAGACCGTCAAAACTGGCGCCGGCGCAAAATATTCGCTCCCCAGCACTTTGAATCAGGATGACCCGGATATCGGGATTTTGACCCATCCGTGTAATTTCGTTCTCCAAATCCTCCAGCAAATTGAGGGGCAAGGCATTGTGGGGTTGGTTGTCAATGGTGATGACCCCAATGTGATCCTTGTCGATCCGTGCATGTATTTTACCGCTCATATAATTTGATTATGGCTACAGAACATTAAGGTAAAACATTTACCCGGAATGCACAGAATCGAAGGTATAATTCGACCGATTGATAGAGTAAGCAGGTGAAGCATTCTCATTTTAAACCTCCCTTTCAGGTCAGTCAGGGTCCATAGTTCTTTCCAGGTTAGGAGGATCAGTTTCGGTGTCCTGTTTCAATTCCCACTGTTCAAAAACAGA
>CALGAA010000102.1 GCA_937952445.1 uncultured Bacteroidota bacterium
AGGGAGTCGGGTAAAATGGAGTCCAGGCCGGGCTTGAAAAACAACCATTTCTGCTGGAGGGAGTCCAGGTTGAACTGATACGTCGAAATCGACCTTGCCCCATCGGCCATTGTCTCCGCCAACCGCTGCATTACAGAATCAATATGCTGCTGATCCAGCACGGAAAGTGCCATTCGCCGGGACTTTCGAAATAAGCTGTCCTGCAATATCTGCATGGGATATCGGTCATAGATTTTCACCTCTTTCCCATCCACGATAATCTTACGTTTTGGTCCGGAAATGACCGTGTTCGCCTGGCCCGATCGGGGGACCGAGTCCAACTTGACGGTATCCACCCGTACCGTGGTTCGCTTTTTGACGCGGCCATCTTTCTTATGCCGTTGGCGAATTATGATGACCTCTTCCTCTCTATCCTCTGTTTGGGGGATGGTATCCGCGTGAAAAATGGCGAGCGGAGGCGAATTAGTCTGGTCAGGTGTGGGAAAAAATTGGTGCTTTCCAATCGAAAACAGTAAAAACACGCCAAGCAGAGATCCGTAGTACCAAATCGAATGGTCGGGGGCATAGCGGTACGAAGGTTGAAGACCCAACAGGTACTTTACCCGATTGAGCAACTCGTTGGGTTGTCCGCCCAGGGACATGGACAGCGCCTGGCTGTGCTGTAGTTCTCCCACCTCCGTCAGCGCCCGGACCAGATCTTCTCGCTGGCAACCTACCTCCACAGCGCGCTGGTCACAACAGTATTCACGTTCCCGACGGGCAATATAACTAAAATACCAAACCGCCGGATGGTAAAAAAACAACGTTTCAACCACGGATTGGATCAAATTGATAGCAAAATCGTGCCGTTCGACGTGAGCCAATTCATGGGCCATCATCGCTTTGAGTATGTGCGGCGGGGTATTGGACAGCAGTGACAGCGGAATAAGTACGACAGGCTGAAATGCGCCGATCACCATCGGCATTTGGATACGCACCGACGAACGAATCGCAACGGGGTTTCGGATGTTCATTTTCTCCATCAGCCCCGTTAAAAAATCCAGATGATTAGGGTCGATGGGATGAGACTGGGATTTCAACCGGTGAAGACTCCAGAAATTGATGCCCATTCGCAGCATCAGCAAAGCGACGCCCGTCATATACAAATAGGTCAGCGAAGTCACATTGGTTTGTAAAAAATGGACGACGGAATCCCACATTCCCGCGTTGCCCGGGGTTTCTATGGACAAAATATACGGCCAATATGCTTCCGTCAAGTCTGCTCCGCTGCCCGGTATCGTCGCAAATTTATCGTACATGACAATAAAAGTTATGCTCGTGATCGATAGGGAGATCAGCATAAACAACAACGAAACGCGGTACCTGTGACTTGGTTGGCGGTCCTTCCAGAATCTCAGAAGAATATAAAAAACCAGGGCGAGCAGGGTGAGTTGCCAGATCGAATGGATCAGCGTCCACCCCAATGCGTTGATGTATGACGAATGTATCATGACTGTTTATTTTTTTGATTCTCGTAATCATCTAAGATTTCCCGTATTTTGGACAACTCCTCCTCGCTGGTGGTTTTGCTGCCCAGCAATTGCATCACGAGTTGACTCGCACTGCCCCCAAATGTGGCATCAATGAAAGCATCGAGCCGGTTTTGAGTCGTTTTCTTTTCACTGAGCTTCGCGTGGTAAATGTGGCCCCTACCGTATACTTTCCGACCTAAAAATCCCTTTTCGGTCATGATTTGCATCATTTTGAGCGTCGTGGTGTAACCGGTCTGCTTTTCCGAACTCAGGTGATCGTGGATTTGACGGACCGTCATGGGGCCGTGTTTCCAGATCAATTGCAATATTTCCAATTCGCCGTCAGTGGGTTCTGGTTTCATCGTTCTCTCAAATTTCATTTTAAATAAGGTCCTTCTTCTCGCTTTAAGAAGTTTGGAATGTCAAATATATACGAATCATTTCGTAGATACAAACATAGTACGATGTATTTCGTAGTTAAAGTCTTCAACCCAACAATTTTAACATTATGATCACAGGAAAGAGAAACTTATCTTGTGATGAAAAGCAATTATAAAATTACCATGAAACCCACCATTACGATCGAATACTGTCCCCAATGCCGCTGGATGTTGCGGGCGGCCTATATGGCGCAGGAAATCCTTTCCACCTTCGAGAATGACCTGGAGCTGGTCTCGCTCAAACCCGGACAGCAAGGCGGCGTTTTCCGCATCTACCTCGACGATACCCTCCTTTTTGACCGCGCCCAGTACGGTGGGTTCCCGGAGATCAAGGAAGTCAAGCAATGGATTCGGGACCAGGTGGAACCAGAGAGAGACCTGGGGCACATCGATAGAGGTTGAGGCTAAGGTTGAGGTAGAGGTTGAGGTTGAGGCTGAGGTTGAGGTTGAGGCTGAGGTTGAGGTGGTTCATCCTCAAAATGGGAATTCCTGATCCAGAACCCGGGACGATATCATGCCATTCAGATGAACTGGACTGCCATATTGGCCATGATCCAAAAAATAACCCTGCACCGCTTTGGTGTCCGGATCCACGATCCAGTATTCCTGTACACCGCTTCGCTCATAGGCGACCTTTTTCTGATTCAGGTCATACCGGTCCGTGACTGGTGAGAGGAGTTCGATGACTAGAAGTGGCGCATCATACAAGCCATCCTTTTGGATATGAGAGAGCTGTTCCTTTTTGATGAATATAATATCGGGCTGAAAAACGTTTTCTTTATCCAAATGGACATCAAAAGGCGCGATAATCACTTCTCCCGTGTTATTCGCTTCCACAAATTGCAATAACAAATAATTGATTTTATTTAAAAGACTTTGATGACCGTACGTAGGCGCAGGCGACATCACGAGTTGTCCTTCGACGAGTTGGGCTAAAGTACCTTCGGGTAAGGCATCATAGACTTCACGCAGGGTACGTGGTGGCTGTATCCATACTGAGGTAACCATATTTGTCACTTATCCCAGGTAAAGTGAGAAACGGAATTTATTTCCCATTAGTTCCCGTTGGCTGGGAATAACACGACCCTACTGTGTTTACTAAAACGATCGTAGGGATCTGGAAGCCTGCGCAGCCTGATGCAAAGAGGATTCTAGAGCCCGATTTCCAGACCGTATTAAGGTTGGGAGGTTGCCATTAGAATCTCTGCCTACCGCCCGCCTGCCCACACCGTATGTAGATTGCCGGATGGTACACAACCGAAAGCCTTCGGGGCCGATAGTGAAGAATTTCATATATTAGCCCATCCTAATAGAAATAACACACATGATCACAGGCGAACTCAAATCCCAGGTCGATAAAATATGGGAATCTTTCTGGTCGGGCGGCGTGGCCAATCCCCTGACCGTCATCGAACAGATGACCTACCTGATCTTTCTGCGGCGGCTGGACGAACGACAGCGACTCGAGGAGAAAAAAGCCAATCTGGCGGATATACCCATGAGGCACGAATGGTACAAAAAGCACCACCAGATTTTCCGGTGGTCCCATTTCAAAAACAAAGATCCCCAGACGATGTACGATCTGTTTACCCGGCCCCAGCCGGAAGCGGACAACCTCACCGTCTTCGAACACATGAAACAACTGGGTAGCCAGGCCGGCGTATTCGGGAAATATATGAAGGACGCCACCTTTATGAT
>CALGAA010000103.1 GCA_937952445.1 uncultured Bacteroidota bacterium
AGAGGAGGACATAAAAAAATATTTGATTTACCGGAATAATCGTAAATTTCGCGAAGTAAATTGCATATAACTTCATCCTAAGAGAATAGAATTATGAAAAAGCACCTCAAATACCCACTTTATTTTGCGATGGCCCTTATAGCCATTTTGGTCATTGCACTCGCTTATATATCATTTGCTCTGCCCAACGTAGGTCCAGCTCAGGATCTAAAAGTGGAGATTACACCAGAAAAAGTAGAGCGCGGAAAATACCTGGCATACCATGTAATGATGTGCGCAGATTGCCATTCTGTCCGTGATTTTTCGCTGTTTTCCGGACCTCCCAATCCCGGAACTGAGTTTGCAGGAGGAGAGGTATTTGATCGTTCAATGGGTTTCCCGGGTCGCTTCATTTCCCCCAACATTACCCCTGCGGGCATCGGGGACTGGACCGATGGTGAATTATTCCGGTTAATTACCACAGGAGTTACTAAAGAAGGGAACCCTATATTCCCGGTTATGCCGTATCATTCCTACTCAAAATTGGATCCGGAGGATATTGAAGCGGTCATCGCTTATTTGCGTACCCTAAAACCAATCGAAACCCATCACGATAAATCGGAAGTTGATTTTCCATTCAATTTCATATTGCGCACGATGCCTTCAAAAGCTACCTCTCAAAAGAAGCCCCCCGTAACCGATGCCGTAGCCTATGGTGAATACATGTTTACAGCAGCCGCATGCGCAGATTGCCACACGAAATTTGAAAAGGGGAAGCCGGTAGGTCCGTTAGCCGGTGGTGGACGTGAGTTTGTGACCGCCAATGGAGGCATTTTGCGAACTCCCAATTTGACACCTCATGCAACGGGCATAGGAGATATGTCAAAGGACGAGTTTGTGTTGCGTTTTAAAAATTATACGGACTCCACCTATGTTTTACCCAAAGTACAACCCGGGGATTTCCAGACCTTAATGCCATGGATGATGTATGCAGGAATGAAAACGGAAGATCTTTCTGCTATTTATACTTACCTGAGAACTTTGGAACCCTATGACAATGCGGTCGAAATATATACCCCGGCCGGGCAGTAAATAGGATTTTGTACGTAAAAAGTAGTATACCCCCTAAACAGAGCTGCATCAATTAATATTTCACCGGAAACCGTTGGCCATGCAGATGGATGGACCATCTGTGCAGATGGTACTTTTTAAAATTTAGATTGACGGTTATTCCTATTGAAAGTTTGCGTATATTAGGTTCCATAGTAAAAACCAATACGAATTCAGTTAAATTATGGATCAATTAAAGAACAAAATAGCCATTGTCACCGGATCAGCATCCGGAATCGGCCGGGAAACCGCCCTGTTATTTGCCCGGGAAGGCGCCAAAGTTACCGTTAGTGATATCAATGAAAAAGGAGGACAGGCAGTAGCAGACCAAATTCGTGATGCAGGTGGAGAAGCGATATTCGTAAAAGCAGATACGGCAAGTCTGAAAGATCATGAGCACCTGGTTGCTGAAACGATAAAAAGTTTTGGAGGACTTCACATAGCCGTAAACAATGCCGGTGTAGGTAGTGAGTTCAGTAAATTAGCCGATGTCAAAGTTGAGGATTGGAATCGGGTGATCGACATTAATCTAACCGGGTTATTTTACGGCATGAAGTACCAAATTCCTGCCATGATCAATTCAGGAGGTGGTTCCATCATAAATGTGGCGTCCATACTCGGTCACGTAGCTTTTTTCGGTTCCGGTGCGTATGTAGCCTCCAAACATGGCGTGATCGGGTTGACCAAATCCGGAGCCCTCGATCACGCTGAAGATGGGATTCGGGTCAATGCGATTGGTCCCGGCTTCGTGTATTCCGGAATGGTCAATGAGGAAACGATGGGGAAAGAAGTGATCCGTGATCTCGAGAACAAACACGCCATGAAAAGATTAGGTGAGCCCGAAGAGGTAGCGGCATTGTGCTTGTTCCTGGGAAGTGATGCGGCATCCTTTATTACGGGAGCTTATTATCCGGTCGACGGTGGATATTTAACCGTATAAATTCAGGATGTTGCAAGATCTGACCGTCCCAATATTGAGAATCTGGAATTAGACGCTCCACAGGGGAGATATGGCATCGCGGACTGACTCCCCCGGCATAGTACCATTTACTGCAGGCAATATTGGCCGGGAGAGATCAAATATCCGGCGCATTAGTCAATTAGGTAAGTTCGGTCGAAACCAGAAGGATGTGCTTCTGAAATTACAGGTACCTGCTTTGGTGAATGCTTATCATGCAAGCGGCACGTCCGACCAAGATGGGGAGCATAGAAAAAGAAGCCTTCATTCCATATTTAAAATGAGGCAACCGGGCTTTATTACCTTATTTTCGAAATAAGGATTTGCGACCATACCGGGAACAAATAGGGCATTTAAAGGGATCATGTCCCCGGGCTGGACAATATTCCCGACCAAAATATATCATCTGAAGATGTCGCCTGTCCCATTCTCCGATCGGGAAGACCTTCTTGAGATCTTCTTCCGTTTTCTTAACCGATTTTCCGGTACTAAGCAACCACCTGTACGCCAATCGATGAATATGGGTATCGACCGGAAATGCAGGTTGACCAAACGCCTGAACCATCACCACAGAAGCGGTCTTATGTCCTACCCCCGGAAGCTCTTCCAACAAATCCATATCAGCTGGTACCTCCCCATTATATTTTTCAATGAGTATTTTTGAAAGCTCAACGATGGCTTTTGATTTTTGGGGCGATAAGCCAACGGGACGAATGATTTCCCGTACTTCTTCGACCGAAAGCCGTGCCATATCCCATGGATTATCCGCTCTTTCAAATAGGGCCGGGGTCGTCAGATTTACCCGCTTATCGGTGGATTGGGCAGACAACAGCACCGCTATTAATAAGGTATACGGATCCTGATGATCGAGCGGGATTTCCATTTTAGGGTACAGCTCGTCAAGAATTAATCCAATTTGTCGTGCTCGTTCTTTTCGGGTCATGATTCAGACAGACAGGTAAGTTGGAATAAAAAATGCCCCAAATCTTCACCATCGGGGTAATCAAACAGTCCGGGTTGTTGCGTTTCTCCAAAATTTGTGCGGGAAACGCCGCCGACATCATATTTACCCACCACCGTTTGCAACTCTTCCTTTCGTTGTTCTAACCTGGCCAACAGTTCCTGTCGGTCCGCATAGTGGTCGTAATACACCATTCCGACAGGAGAAGATATATCTTCAATATTCTTTTTCAATACCACAAAAGGGGTGGATAATATTTCAGTTTTGTTGAGCAATTCGATTGATAAATTGTAATCGTAATTGTTCTTGTATTTGTTGTTCTTCATCACGCCCGAAAACGACTCCATAACTTGAAGTAAAGGCGTAAAATCGTATCCTTCAGGCACGAATATCTTGGTTACGTTCCGACACCCAAGTCCAAAATAATCAAAAATATCGTGAGACAGACCCCGCAGTTCTTCATCCGTTTCTCCCCCATCGAGAATGGCAACCGAAGTACGATTTTTCCGGAGAATAGCCGGATATCCTCCAAAATATTTTTGAAAATATCTATTCGTATTATTCGATCCTGTGGCGATCACAGCATCAAATTCCTGCAATTTCTCGACGATCCGAATCCGTTGTTCGATTTGAGGGTCCACCTCAGCCATCAACTTCAGGATTGCCGGAAACACATAAGGGTCCTTACTTGAGAGTTTGGCACGTGCCTGATGGCCTGATAAATAAACGGTTACAAAATCATGAAATCCTACCAGTGGGATATTTCCTGCAAAAATCAGCCCAATCGTTTTTCGGTATTCATCGTTTACCGGAAACTGATAGGTCTTACACCATTTCTCAAGGTCGGAAGGCAAAAGCATATGGGAGGCAAGCTCATCCAGGCTCCGCCAATAATTTTCTTTTTCAAACCAGGGATTGTGAAAGGAGGTTCGATGAATGTTCGCCTCCAGAAGTGGATGACGATTTTCAATAGCATCCACCAGGTGTCTTAATGCTTCAAATTCTATGTTTGGTGTTGGCATTTTACCTCAATATGAATTTTAAAATTATATACTCCCATCTCTACCCTGCTCTATATAGTGCCCGGTAACAAACTACTTCAACATCCCTCCATCCTCAATTCTGAAGCTCCGCGTCTTTACCCGTTCTATCCTGGACGTACCGCTCCCATCGTTCCAATACGGTTTGCATATCTTCCGGCAACTCTGAGGTGAAGGTCATTTTTTCTCCCGTTACCGGATGAACAAATGAAAGTGATTGGGCATGCAAAGCCTGACGGTTGCATATGGTAAAGCAATTTTCGACAAATTGTTTATACCTCGAAAAAACCGTCCCCTTGCGAATACGATCTCCCCCGTACCGGTTATCATTGAACACCGGATGTCCGATGGATTCCATGTGCACCCGGATTTGGTGAGTGCGCCCTGTTTCCAGCCTGCACTCCACCAACGAAACATAATAAAGGTCTTTGAGAACGCGATAATGCGTCACGGCCCTGCGGCCTTCTAATGGAGCATTCTCGTCCACGGTTGTAAAAAGCAGGCGGTTTCTGGGATGCCGGGTAATCGCTTTATCAATGGTACCTTTATCGGGATCCGGACTTCCCCAAACGATGGCCAGATAGCGGCGCTCGGGTTTGTGATCATGAAACTGACTGGCCAGCTCCTGCAATACGGTTTTGTTCTTTGCGATGACCAATAAACCGCTGGTGTCTTTGTCAAGTCGATGAACGAGTCCGGGTCTGTCTGGATCATTTCCATCAAGGACAGGTAACTCCTGTTGATCCAAATGATAAGCCAATGCGTTCACCAGTGTCCCCCGGTAATTCCCGTAGCCTGGATGCACGACTATACCGGCTGGTTTGTGCACGACGAGGAGGTGTTCATCCTCGTACCGAATATCCAGTGGAATGTCCTCAGGAATGACAATTCCATCGTATCCTTCATTAACCCGCGTGATGATCGTAATTTCATCACCGGGCCGAACTTTGTAATTTGATTTGGTGGATTCCCCATTCACGAGAATTTTTTGATCGCGAATTCCTTCCTGGATTTTATTGCGCGAAACCTGAGCCAGCCGGTCCATCAGGAATTTATCGATCCGGATCAGAGCCTGTCCGGGATCAACCTGAATGGTTTGGATATCTTCAAATTCTTCTTCTGAAATGTCTTCGGTCACACCATTACTTTTACAGCGGCAAAGGTAATTATTCTATGTTAAGCGACCAATTAGATTTACTCACCCGTCCACGATACAGGTTTTGACTTTCCTATGCGGCATTGAACACTCTACACTAGTCTTTATAATGAGTTCACAGTGCGCAAATTTCCTTTCCCCTGATTGTTTCGAGTCCATATAATCACTGCATGTAGAAAAAGATGCATGGAATTTCTGAAGTCGAAGTGCAACAAATTGAGGAAAACAGCTTACCTTATATTTCAAATGAATATCAAAGACAACGTTTGATCATGTTCACATCTCATCCGCTTCAAAAATTGCTCCTTTTTCTTATCTTTACCGTTGGGTATCAGAATCCATTATGGCCTCAGTCTCATCAGATGAACGTGGTGATTGTCCTCGTGGATGATCTGGGTTGGAAGGATTTGGGACATACCGGTAGTCCCCTTTATCACACGCCAAATTTGGACAAACTCGCCACCGAAGCAACCGTTTTCACTCAGGCGTATTCCGGGCATCCCGTTTGTTCTCCTTCCCGTGCAGCTATAATGACGGGGAAAAATCCTACCCGACTGGGAATCACCGACTGGATACCGGGCCAGCGGCCGGCTAACCGACCATTGACCACTCCCGGGATCAACAACGAATTGGCGCTGGAAGAGAAAACGATTGCTGAATATTTCAAAGACAATAATTACAAAACGTTTTTTGCGGGCAAATGGCATTTGGGAGAAGAATCACACGGTCCTGAAACACAGGGGTTTGATATCAATGTGGGTGGAATTGACAAGGGCTCTCCTCCGGGTGGTTATTATTCACCTTACAATAATCCCAAACTTGAAGATGGACCCGAAGGTGAATATTTACCGGATCGGCTTACCAGCGAAACCATCCGGTTTATCACAGAAAACAAGGATCATTCCTTTTTGGCTTTCCTGTCGTTTTACACGGTTCACACCCCTATCCAGGCGAGCAAGGAAGACCGCCCTGGATACGAGGGAATATCGATTCCGGAGGTGATCTACCCGGAACACGAAGCATATAGCCTTTTGTACCAAAACAACCTGGACTACGCATCAATGATCACGGCGATGGATCGAAATGTAGGATTACTCATCGAAAATTTAAAAAGGTTGAAATTGTGGGAGAATACCATTTTTGTATTTACCTCTGACAATGGAGGGTTATCTACCCTGCAGTGGAACCAGGCTGCACCCACCAGCAACCTTCCCTTAAGAGCTGGAAAAGGCTGGTGCTACGAGGGAGGAATTCGAATCCCGCAGCTCATTTATATTCCTGAAAAATCAAGTCGCGTGCCGCAGATTGATCATCCTACGGTTCATCAGGATTTATTACCCACTGTTTTGATCGAGACTGGTGCCGAATCCAATCTGCCTTCCCTCATAGACGGGAAAAACATTTTTTCAGACCGCTCTGTAGAGAACAGGACGCTTTACTGGGACTTTCCGCATTACCACGGCAGCGGTTGGAAGCCCGGGGCCGCCATTCGGCAGGGGGATTGGAAGCTGATCTTTTGGTATGAGAATGACAAGACCGAGTTGTACAATCTAAAAACCGATCCGGGGGAGACGCAGGACGTGAGTCAAAAATTCCCTGACCAGACCCAAACGCTCAAAAAATTATTGGACACCCTGATCGATAAGGATGGGGGGCAACGCCCTACGGCCAATACAGAGTACGAACCACCTGAATAATCAGAACGAGAGACTCCTTTAATTAGAAATTTCTTATTTTCTTTACAGTTTATTGTCGTCAGGACATCCTGTCTGTTAAAACTCCTAACGGAATGATTCCAGAAGATCTGTTACTGTCTCATGGTGGTCAAATCGTCGAATATTTGACTGGCGAATTGGTTTTTGTTCAGGAAGATAAGGCCATCCATTTTTACCAGATTCAAAGTGGCCAGGTTCGAATCACTACGATGAATGAAGAAGGCAAAGAATTCATCCAGGGCATGTTTGAAGCTGGGGAAAGCTTTGGTGAGCCTGCATTGTTTGCCGACATCCAATATCCGGCAAGTGCTTCCACTTTAGTCGATTCTAAAATTATCGTAGTTCCCAAAAATGATTTCCTGCATTTCTTGTCCACACATCCGGAATATTATTTGATTTTACTCAAAAGGCTATCCCTCAGACTCCATTACAAAGCCACCATCGCACAGGCCATTTCAACCGAGCAGGCCGAAAACAGAATCTTAACCCTCATCGATTATCTCAAATCAAAAAGTGGCTTGACTGAGAGCGATCGGTATAAGGTTAATCTGACCCGGCAGCAGATAGCGGACCTCATTGGATTAAGGGTGGAGACGGTCATCAGAGCTATTGGATGTTTGAAGCAAAAGAACAAGATCAAGGTGGTGAATGGAAAAATTTTTAGATAGACATATGGTAAAATCTATCTGAAATATCTAGACAATTCCAAATATTTAGAGTCCCCTCCCTTAATTTTATCTTGAATTGTTAAGTGTCAGGCAATTGTAGATTTCTATCAATCGCTATCCTCTTTTCAGGAACATGAACTTTATACTTTTGACAAGGAATATTTGATCTATTCACCAAATTTTACTATAATTACGCATCAACCTGCGTTTTGAATTTACGATTAGAACAATGGAGTCGAAAGGACAGAATATGACATAGGTCATATTCAATTCACCTGGCAGATTGTAGTTTTACCGATCAAATAAAACGAGTAAAATCAGATATGGAATTGCAAACCGAAGGGAATAATTATAAAAACCGAAATATGGAATCGAACGATGAAAAATTTGTCCCGAGAGGTGCTATAGCATTTCTCATTGCCCTGCTCATTCTGGGGGCAATTATATTTTTCTCAGCCTATTATTTGCAAGTCTCAAAATTCTAAATTACCATGGATAAATATGAAGTAAAGGCAATGATTCTCACTGGAATCACTCTTGCCATCTTTCTGGTCGCGATATTGAGATCAATATTCACATACGCTACTGGCATTCCGGAGTGTATACCCTATGATGAATCATTTACAGAGCCCCGGGTAGAGAAACTTGATGATAACGTTTATCAGATTTTTGCCCTGGCCCAAATGTGGAGTTTTGAACCCCATGAAATCAGATTACCGGTAGGGGCTGAAGTCGATATTTACCTGACTTCCAAAGATGTGGTACATGGCTTGAATATTGCGGATCTGTCCCTCAATATGATGGCTGTCCCCGGCGGAGTGAACAAGGAAACGGTGACGTTCAAAAAACCAGGAGTGTACAAGGTAGTCTGCCATGAATATTGTGGGTCCGGACACCAGCACATGATGGGTGAGATTATTGTGAACTATCCCAATCGATGACAAAATGAGAAAAATCTACCTTTCAAAGACCGAAAAAGCCCTGACCTATACCCTGCTTTGCATTCCGTTGGCTTTACTTACTTTGGGTATTTACCACGGATTGATGCAGACCTTATACCGGTCCGGCATGATATCCCAAACATCGTTTGCAGCACTTGAATATTACCAGGGGCTTACCCTCCATGGTGTGATCAATGCTTTGGTACTCACCACATTTTTTGCCGTAGCTTTCGGACACGTCTGCATGAGGTACTACACGGGTTATAAATTGAACATGACCACAGCGTGGATCTCGGCGGGCATGATGATTGCGGGCACCGTTCTGGCTGCGGTGATGATCCTGTCCGGTAATGCATCTGTTTTGTACACCTTCTATGCACCCATGAAAGCTCATCCGTTACATTATATCGGAAATGTCCTGCTGATTACGGGATCCTGGGTTGCGTTTTTTGGTTGGATCGGGATGTACAGGAAATGGCGACGAGAACACAAAGGAGAACGTATCCATCTGGCTGTAGTGGCAACTATGGCAAATTTCATCATGTGGTTCGTGTGTTCCATTGCGGTCGTTTATTCCTTGCTTTTCCTGTTACTCCCATGGTCGATGGGGCTTACCCCTACGGTCAACGTCCCGATGACCAGGACCCTTTTCTGGTTCTTCGGTCACGCCTTGGTGTATTTCTGGCTGTTACCGGTGTACCTGATGTACTACGTTATGTTACCGACTTTAGCTGGTGGAAAACTATATTCAGATAATGCGGGTAAGTTCGTATTCTTTTTATTTCTTGTATTTTCGATCCCGGTCGGTACCCACCATCAATTTGCCGAACCCACCATTACTCAGGGCGTTAAATATTTTCAATCAATCCTGACCTACGGTGTTGCCCTTCCGAGTTTTATCACAGCCTTTACCCTCGCGGCTTCTTTGGAGTATGCAGCCTGGAGGAAAGGACATCGAAGCAAGAATCCGTTTAGCTGGATGACTAAATTGCCTTTTTTCGAAAAGGACCGGTATTTGTTTTCATACCTGATCTGTGGATTGATTATTTTCATAATTGGCGGTTTAACCGGAATGATCAACGCGAGCTATGTTCTCAGCAGCCTGGTTCACAATACGGCCTTTCTACCCGGACACTTTCACATGACCGTAGCCGGTCCTGTTTTTCTTGGGATCCTGGGAATGAGTCTGTATTTACTCGAGCGCTTGTCCGGTAAAGAAATCAGGTTGAAGAGAATTAACAATGCGATACCCTATCTGTGGACGATCGGCATGTTCATTTTCTCAGCAGGATTGATGGTCGGTGGATTCAGAGGCGAGCCCAGAAGAACCAATATGGGAATAAGCTATATGGATCCGGATAGCCCGCTGTATCGCCCCGACTGGGTATGGACCACCGGAACCACAGTTATCGGTGGAGTTATTCTGTTTGCAGCTGCGGGATTGTTTTTTATTGTATTGCTCGATTTGCTGTTTGCAAAAAAATCCAAAGAAAGTTATCTTTCTTTCCCAACCTACGATACCGTACACAAAGAGAAGGTCATCCCGTTCCTCAATTCATTTAAGCCGTGGATCATTATTATGTTAGCGCTCATCATGGTTGCCTATGTTCCGGCTATTCTCAACGTTCTTGAATTCACCGGTCGGGAAGCGCCACCGTATGAGCCGCAGAATCCCAATCCAATAGAATTGTATCAGCCTGAGGCAGGTACGGATGTGGGAGATGCAGAAACGTATAAGTTGGATCAAAATGAATAAAAGCACTCTCTTATTTTTTCTGATCGTCATTTTTTTTACAGCCGCAGGTTATGGCCTGGTGGAGGTATTTGTTAACAATACACCTCTGCCTGTTTACGGTAAAGAGGGGCATCAGGTTCAGCATTTTACCTTAACTGATCAACTCGGTGAGGAGTTTAATTCCGAAGATTATGAAGGAAAAATCTGGATCGTCAATAGCTTTTTTGCGAGCTGTCCGATTGTATGCCCCAAAGTCATGAAAAACCTTCAGGAAGTACACGATTATTTGCGAAATGACGACGCCATCGTAACGATGAGTTTTACGGTGGATCCGAAAAGGGACACCCCGGAGCGTTTGCTTGAATATGCCAACCGGTATAATGCCAACCATGAATCGTGGTTTTTACTAACCGGTGAAAAAAAATACCTGTATCGGCTGGCCCGCACGGACTTTCTAATGGCAGCGTCTGATGGGTCCGGAGATGATTCAGATTTTATTCATTCTGAAAACATCAACATTATTGATCCTGATCATCGGATTCGGGAAATTATAAACGGCACCGATCCTAAAGCCGATCAAAAAATTAAGGATGCGATTAAAAAATTAAGGAGCGAGTATAAAATATAGAGTATGAAACGATTATCTGAATTTGTCATGAGTAACACATTCTTTTTTGGGATGGTATTTTTTACCATGGTGCAATTCAATTCAGCGTTTGCCCAGGAGGACGCCCAGTCGTTGTTTCGACACAACTGTATGTCTTGCCACAGCATCGAACAGAACCTGGTCGGCCCGGCGCTCAAGGGAGTCACAGAACGTAGAGACAGTGCCTGGCTGTATAGCTTTATCAAAAATTCACAGGAAATGATTCTGGCAGGGGATCCACTTGCTGTCGATCTCTTTAATCGATTTAACAAAGTCCCTATGCCTCCTTTTACCCATCTGTCAGACGAAGAAATCGGAGCTATACTCCGACACATTGAGAGTGAAGCTCAGCAAACGGCGATGGCCACTGCCGACCAAAACCCAATACCCAGACCCGAGGAGTTTTACGGTGCAAATTACCGACAATTCACATTCAGTGACATCATATTCTGGCTCCCCATGACCATTACGGTCATTCTTCTAATCGTGACCCTGGTCGCGTTTACTCATGCTCATGATGCACTAAAAGAGGCCAGAAACGAAACCGTGGTGCCTCAGGAGGAATTGTAGAAACCTATTAGGCATTAAGTTCTTGATA